>CAMVDF010000062.1 GCA_947166195.1 uncultured Lachnospiraceae bacterium | reverse complement strand
AGGCAGAAAAAGGCCTTTCTATGGGATCCACAACTCCCGTATCGGCTACCCTGGGAAGGGGTGACGAGGTCATCTTCAGGAAATTCTGCAAAAAGATATCCACTCCGAAATTTGTCAGGGCCGACCCGAAAAACACAGGTGAGAGCTTGCCGTGATCCACCTTTTCCTGATCAAAGGCAACGCTTGCCCCGTCAAGCAGATCGATCTCGTCCTTGAGGAGCGACAGGGCATCCTCCCCGATCTTTTCCTTCAGTCTGCTTTCATCATCTATCGATATGAATTCCTCTTTTCCTTCCTTCGTTCCCTTCAGGGTATCGGAAAACAGGACAACGCTTGAAGTCGCCCTGTCGTAGACGCCCTTGAACTCCTTTCCGGAGCCTATGGGCCAGTTGACCGGACAGGTCTCGATGCCGAGTTCCTTTTCGATCTCATCCACCAGATCAAAGGTATCCCTGGCCTCCCTGTCCATCTTGTTTATGAATGTAAAGATCGGTATGCCGCGCCTGCCGCACACCTTGAAAAGCTTCCTGGTCTGGGCCTCAACGCCCTTTGAAGCATCGATGACCATGACGGCGGAATCTGCCGCCATCAATGTCCTGTATGTATCCTCTGAAAAATCCTGATGTCCCGGTGTATCCAGGATGTTGATACAGCAGCCGTTGTATTCGAACTGGAGCACCGATGATGTGACGGAGATACCCCTCTCCTTTTCGATGTCCATCCAGTCGGAAACGGCGTGCCTGGCAGTAGCTTTGCCCTTGACTGACCCTGCCAGGTTTATCTGTCCTCCATATAATAAGAACTTTTCGGTCAAAGTGGTCTTTCCTGCATCAGGGTGTGAAATGATGGCGAAGGTCCGCCTCTTTTTGATCTCGTTTTCAAGAGCTGCCAATGCCTGTTTTCTCCTTGTGATCGTTTTATGTGAGAAGATCCGTACCCTCTATGCCCGGGTCGGTTCCAAGGTATCTCTCAACAGTATATCCTATATCCGCGTAGGTGTCACGCACCCCCATGTTTTTGGGCGGTACATTCTTTCCGTATATAATGAGAGGTATGTACTCCCTGGTATGATCCGTTGATCTCGTATATGCCGGATCACAGCCGTGGTCGGCGGTTATCATCAGGATATCCTCCTCCCGCATCCTTGCCTTGATCTCGGGAAGCCTGTCATCAAAGTATTTCAGGGCCTTCGCATAGCCGTCCACATCCCTCCTGTGGCCGTAGAGCATGTCATAATCCACCAGATTCGTAAAGATCAGACCGTTTATATCCCTGTCCATATATTCCAGTGTCCTGTCTATACCCTCAGCATTCCCCGAGGTATAGACAAATTCGCTCATGCCCCGGCCGGCAAAGATATCGTGGATCTTGCCTACAGCAAGGACCGTCTTTCCGTCCTTTACAAGTTCGTCAAGCATCGTATCCCTTGGAGGTTCAATGGAAAAATCATGTCTCCGCGGAGTCCTGGTGTAGTTTCCGTTGCCCTTTCCGATGAAAGGTCTTGCAATGACCCTGCCCACACCGTGCTTTCCCGTCAGTATCTTCCTGGCCTGCCTGCAGTACTCATAGAGCTCCTCCACCGGTACCACGTCCTCGTGCGCCGCTATCTGAAAAACGCTGTCTGCCGATGTGTAAACTATCAGTTTTCCGGTTGAAACATGTTCATCTCCGTATGTATTTATTACCTCGGTTCCCGAGTAGGGAAGGTTGCACAGGACATCCCGTCCGGTAGCTTCCCTGAAGGGCTTCAGGACTTCCTCCGGGAAGCCTTCGGGGTATGTCGGCAAAGGGTGCGGCGTGATGAGCCCGGCTATCTCCCAGTGACCGATGGTCGTATCCTTTCCCTTTGAGGCCTCGGCACACTTGCAGTATAAAGCTTCGGGACTGCCGGTCCCCTCAAGGAAATCAACTCCTTCTATATTGAAAAGACCCATCTTTTTCATATTCGGCATATCAAAAAAAGGACTTTTCGAACAGCTCCTCAGGGTATTGACATCATAATCCCCGAAATCTGCCGAATCAGGCATCTGACCGACTCCAAAACTGTCAAGCACTATAAGGATGACTCTCCTGCTCATGATCTTTACCTCCTGTGTAAATGAATTATATCGAACACCTGTTCGAATGTCAAGGGAAATTTAATTCACTGATATATTTTTCTTCAAAATCCTTTTCTGCTGCCAGATCTATATAACGGCAGTTATTTCTGATATGGTCAATGATCCTGAGATTTTCTCCGGGATCCCCGTCCAGAAACCTTTTGGCTCCGGCCAGGCTCGTGTTTCCGGGTGCAATCGTTTTTCCGGCAAGCTCCTCCGGGATCATGCCTATGGCGGCAGCCTTTCCGGGATCGATATGGTAGCCGAAGCCTCCCGCCAGGTACAGTTCCGTAACATCGCTGTAATAACGGCCGATTTTTTTGAGAAGGATATCTGTTCCCGCCCTGATGGCCGCTTTTGCCAGCTGAACCTGTCTGACATCCTCCGGAGTGAAAACGATCTTTTTCCCCTCAGGAGACCTTGCGATGAAAAAATCCTCCTCCATGAAACCGTCCTTTGACAGGATCCCGTTTTTTAAAAGCTCCGCGGTCATCTCTATGACCCCGGTTCCGCAAAGTCCTGTTGGTGGTAATTTGTTGATAGTTTCAAGCGTTATTTCAAAAGTGTTATTTAATTCAACCCCGCATATGGCGCCGTTTACCGAGGGAATGCCGCATTTTATGGAACTTCCCTCAAATACTGGGCCTGCAGAGGTCGAAGAAGTTAAAATAACGCCGCCGTCAGATACCGCAATCTCGCCGTTTGTACCCAGATCGATAAAAATATCGGTCCGGTTATCAACAGGTAATCCACAGGCAAAAAGGCCGGAAATGATATCACCACCAATAAAAGCACCCGTTCCTGACATTATGTAAACAGGAATATTATTCATGGCCTCCGGTCCGTCAAAAATACCCCCCATAGTGGTCGTTATATGGTCAGTTACAACTGTTTCGTATGGATACCGTCCAAGTCCGGAAATATCATAGCCCATCAGTGAATGTACCATGGTTGCGTTGCCTGCGATCGATACACCTGATATGTTAACACCCCGGAAACGGTCAGAAAGGTCCTTTATCATCCTCAGGAGTTCCTCCCTCAGACAGCCTGTCAGCTCCTCTCCCTTGCCCTCCTCATAGGCTTTAATACGGGATATGATGTCTGAACCATAGATCCTCTGCGGGTTTGCGGCTGTTTCGGATGCCAGCGTTTCTTCCCCTCCGGCCCCGTCATAATAAACGAGAACAGCTGCCAGCGTAGTTGTCCCCAGATCTATTGAAATGCCGTATTTACCGCCATTAGAGTGTGGATAACGTATGTTTTCGGCCCCCTCCTCCCGGGAGTTTTCCACTGCCGGGCCTGTCACCACTGACATTTCCCTGTTTTTATCCACAACACGAATACTCATGCCCTTTTTATATGTTATTTTGCAAGCGTTATGTAAACCAACATTGCCGTTTTCATCCCTGATCTCCACCAGGCACTTGCCACAGGTCCCATTTCCTCCACAATCGGATGCTATTTCCACACCGGTCGATCTCAGATGTTCAAGAACTGTCATTATTTTATTATCTCCCGTCGGATTAAAATATAACTACAGTTACTCTTTGAAGTTATACTTTATCATAACTTTTGATTGGTAACTTTAGTTTTTATAACTTTTGTTGGATAACTTTAGTTTGGTAATCATCTCAGGGTAACTACAATCGTATAACTCCAGTTAGGTAATTATTGTTACGTAACTAAAGTCTGATAACTTCAGATATATAACCCACGTTTGATATCTGATGGTCCTTATGTTTTTTTGTGCAAATTTTACTATCATAATTAATTATGATACTACAGATTTACATAAAATTAAACCCCCCATTTTCGCACCGGGGAGCCCATTTCAAAGCAATCGGGCAGGGGGATGAATCCCCCTGCCCGATACGGCTAAGCCGCCTACATCTCGTGGCGGTTATTATGCGGCTATTTCACCTTGTAGCTCAGCTTCACACTGCCGGTATAGGCTCCTCTGCCCGTTAACGTCAGGCTGTAGCTGCCTCTGGCACCGTTGTCTATGTCATCCGTGAAGAGATTACCGTCTTTATCTATCATGAAATCATATTGCTTTCCGTAGGGATTATCATTGTATCCCACGGTTCCGCCGCCTGTGCTGCCGTCCCGTGTCGTATATGTCAGATACATTTCATCCGCATCCAGCTTTTTCCTGTCGATCACGATATTCACCGAAACATTGTTACCTGCTCCGTTATAGGAAAGAACCTTTGATGAAAGCTTCGTCTTTCCCTTCTTTATCGCTTTTCCGGACAGGACGAACTTCACCGCAGATGCCCTGTAGGCGGGATAATCCCTGCTCTTTTTCTCATCTGAAAGCTCATAGGCCAGATAATAGGTACCGGCCCTGTCCATCAAAGTCCCGTCATTTGCTGCGGGTTTTGTAAGGTTTTTGTCAAGATATGCCGTAACCTCCTTCAGATCCGCAAATTCCACCCTCCTTTGCCCGATCTTCAGCCTGTCCTTTCTGGTGATCCTTGCCGCAAGCTCGATCACGCTGACAGGCTTTCCGCTCTCAAATTTCTGTCTTGATGAGGAAAGCTTCACGGACAGGTTTTTGCTGCCCCTCGGATAGCCGGTTACATAGACGGCTGCCGTCTTTGAACCTGCCATGTAGTTGTTTACGGCATTCTTCTTTGTATTATTCTTTCCCGTAACAACTATCTTCACAGGCACCGGGCTGTCTCCCCTGTAGTATTCCTTCATCATTTCAGAGGTGAGTAGATTGTCATCTTCATCATAATACAGGATCTGCGTATTTGCCGCCGGTACCTTCACCCCGCTTTGCAGCCTCACTGAAATGCCGGTATTAAGCTTTCCCTTTGAGGTAAAGGGCGCAAAGCTCTTTGTCACAGCCACATCCGCATAATAAAGATCTGCGGGAAGTATGGTAAAGGAAATCTCCGCGGCATATCCCCTGTAGGTCTGACCCTTGCCCTTTATCTTAAGCGTCGGTGCCTTTTTGTCACCGGGGCCGGCCACGTTTTTATTGTATCTGTACGATACGGTATAATCCTTTCCCTCCGTGAGCACTGTTCCGTTCTCATCCCTCAGGCACAGATCGATCACCCTGGATCCACTCTTTCCCGAGGCCGTGGTAACGATCGCCTTGCCGGTGTACTCGGCCGGAGTTATCCTGTCAGCTGTTATATTAAACTTTTTGCTGCCCTTTGTAGTCTCTGTGATCGTCGCCACAGATTCCTCATAGCCTGCATAAAAGACCACTTCATTTGAGGATGCCGACTCAGGCAGGAAAAACCACCACGCACCGTTTTCGGATATCACCAGCTCCTGATACTTTTCGGCAGCATAGTCATAATAAGAAACTGCCTCACCGTCAAGCCATACCGGAACCCTCTTTTCGTTTCCTATCCTCATATACCACTGCTTCACCGGATCGCCGCTCATACTGATCGCTCCGTCGGATACGGTGCGAAGACCGTCTTTTTCGGCTTCTTTGTCATATGTAACGAGCACGGACGGGCACAGCTCCTCTCCGTCAGAACCGGCCTTCAGGCTCCTGAAGTAGACATCGGCTGCCGGTTTCACCATATAATACTGAAGCACGGCATCCTCAACGTTATAATATTGTGCAAAAGCACTGTCCAGGTACTTATCCTCCCAGGCTCCGGGCCTCTTTCTGCCTGTGATCCTCGGACCTATGGGCAGATCCTCATAGTCACCTGCGCCTGAAATCCCGTGGATGTCTATGGAGACCTCGGATACGGTATCTGCCGAGACCAGCTTACTGATATGAAGCTCTTTTCCTATATAAGCTCCGAACTCCCTGTCATCATACACCTGTCCCCCGTACTGCATCAGGACTTTAACAGAAGGGGTATAGTATTCGGAAGGGTAATCCTTTTCCCAGAAGGTATCCGAGTAAAGAAACTCCCATGTTTCATACGCATTTGCTCCAAGAAGCTTCACAGGCTGCCGTACCACAGTCAGTTCGACGGCTGCCGGGGTATATATCGTTTCCTCTCCTGCCGAGAAAGATGCGCTTACGGTTATCCTGCTGCCGGGCTTCAGATCCAGTTTTCTGAAGTCGTTAAGTCTACTATCATCATACAGATCAAACTCCTGACCGTTGGCACTTACGATAAAACCTGTCTTGAGGGATCTGGTCACATCACCGTTTCCGTTTCTGACCGAAATGAAATTCGGCAGATCCTCCCATGGCGAAAGCGTCTTTGTAAAGCCGTAGGGGATATCCGCCTTTTTTGTGATGGACAAAGGCTCGTTCTTATTACCCACCGTAAGCGTCAGTGCCGGATCATACTCCGGCATGAACAGATAATATGCCGGATCCCAGCTTTTCTCTGCACCGTCAACGCTCACTGTCACATCTTTTTCAGTAACTCCGATCACACCTTCCTTTTCGTCATAATCCCTGAATACAATGTCTATGGTACCGGTACCCAGGGCCTTGAAATCAGATGAATCCTTCAGCTCATGAAAGCCTCCCGACGCATCCCGGTAGCCTATGGGCAGATCCTTGTTGAGGCTCAGCGAATACTCAGCTGTGCGGTATGTGAATACAGGATATACATCCTCAGCGCCCGCATCGATATAATCATCTGAAACGGCTTTGCCGTTTTGTGAAAGCGCCACGGAAACGGTCACAGCCTCACCGTTGTTGAGGCAGTCAAGCTCGTAGCGCCCGCCGAACACATCAGTCATAATATATCTGGATGTCACCGTCCGGTTATCCGAAGCAACGGCTTTGTTTCTGTTTATCCGAACCTCGGATTTTTCCATCGGCTCTCCGTAGACGGTACCAAACGATAGGATCTTGAAATCGCTTGTTTCACCGGTTATATATTCTGCCAGATCGGATACAGCCTGAAAAGTGGCGTTTCCGGAAACATCATCCCAGGGAATGAAGCCGTACAGAAGCTTCTGCTGCACATCTATCCGGTAATAGCCCCTTGGCACCACATTGGACGAACCTGAACCAACCTCTGCTTCTATTATGACCAGTTCCTCCGATGACTCCTCGCTCCTTCTGACAGCAGCAGGGATCTGCACGATAACGGTCCTATTATCATCAAGCGCATTGTAGAAATTCCGTTCCGGATCAGGGCTTATATCCTGGATGCTGTAGATGGAAGCCGGAACATCTCCCATGAAAAACCACTTTTCATCATAACGGTTTAAGGGTATATATCTGCTGCGGCCCTCTTTTCCCTGCACAGAGGAGGGCTTATTCATATCGGAAATATAACCCAGCCTGTGAACCCGGCCGTCTTCACCGGTAAACTGCAGCTGCTGGTTTATCCTGTTGATCATCTTTGTCTTTGTCTCATCCACATCATACACGCAGATGATACTGCCGTCGGATACTATGGTCCTCATTCTGACATCATTTTCGGATATCCGGTTTCTCACCAGGCCGTTGCTGACAGACATATTATCCGCTGTCCTGAAGGCTATGCTTTTCTCTGTAAGCTTATAATCATTTTTTACCGCATCCGCAGCCTTTTTCAGGATGGACAAAACCTCCTCATCCTTTTTGTCAAAGCCATCGGACATGGATGAACCCATGACCCGGATGGTGCAAAAGGTCTCAAGCAAGGATCTGTAGCCATTCCCCAGCTTGTTGTCATCCTTTATGATTTTTGAATTATCCGAATTGTAATAAATATCCAGGTAGCTCTTGAAGTAGTCGGTTACCGTCTTTTCCTCATCACCGTACTCCACCCTGAAGTTTTCGTGAGGGAAATAGACGGTGAGGCCGCCAAGATTGCTATCTTTGTCATCCCCGCCATCTGCAAACGGATACGACGATGTATATCTTTCACAGATCACAGGGCCGATGTTGCTGCCGTTCTTATTATCACACTGAAATTCACCGGGCTTTAACGCCTCCTGAACGGCATGCGCTGAATCATCGATTTCCCCAACATCGTGTATCTTGCTCACCTCTTCACAGAAGGAATACAGGTCGACGATCCCGCTGTCATCTCCGTTGAAATGGATGGACCTCTGGAGAGCCTCGAGAAAAAGCGGGTACTTCTCCATGATAAATTTACCGTCGGATGTGGCCAAAAGGTTCTCCCTGATATCATCAGCAAGCGCACCAAGTTTCTGATCCAGTTCACCCAGCTGTGTCTCATTCAGGCTTATGACGCAAACGGTAGCTTTTCCGCCCTCTTTCTCATACCAGCTGATCATATCGCCGGCCATTTCCACCCCTATGTTTTCGGTGGTTTTCTTTATGCTTGCCGGCTCATAGGAATCCGGATCATTCGTAAGCATCTGTTGTACATAGCCTCTGTGGTCCCAGCCCTCGCCGGACTCAATATCCTCCGACGCAAAAAGATAATCTGCATAGGGTGTCAGTGCCATGGCTGTCTCGAGATTTCCCATGAGGCAGGCATCAAACCCTATGAAGGCAAATTTTTTCCCGACCTGTACAGATGCATCGGACAAAGTCTTTGAGAGCTGGTCCGAGGTGATATATCCGTATTTATTGGAATCTGTTACCCTGTCATCTCCCGCATAGCCTCCCTCGGGCCCTCCGCCGTGATCCCAGAGCACCAGCATATAGTTCTCTGCAGGGTATTTTTCTGCCGTAGTCCTGATGAAATCCGTCAGCTCCGGCGCATCTCCCGTCTCCTTATGTCCGGACATGATCCTGTCCCTGTCCATACCATCATCATTTTTTGCCCTTTTGATTCCGCCTGCGGAGATCTCCCAACGCTCGTTTTTGTCCCACCGGAAACCTTCCTCTCCATTTGCCGACATCAGAAGCTTATAGCTGTCTGCGGCTTCTTCACTTACAGAGTACTCCTCTTTCAGGTAGTCATGCCCTGCTTTATATCCTTTCCTTTTCTCTTCCTCCGTTTCATTATCATCTGCCCTGAAGGAAACGCCTCCGGTCTCGACGATCACATTGACCTTTGATTTTGCTCCGTCCTCTTCCGCCCGCCTCAGTCCGGTCATGACCTCGACCATATCCCTTGTGGCCTCCTGATGGCTGCCCTCCAGGTTGGAGCCCACAAGATAATACATGATGGTGGCATCGGCCTTTTCCTCTTCTTCGCCTGCGGCGTTTTCGCTCGTATTACCGCTTACAGCCTCTTCGCCTGTATCCTCGCTTACGGTCTCTTCACCCGCATCCTCGCTTACGGTCTCTCTGCCCGCATCCCCGCTTACAGGCCCGGCCGTTTCCTCACCGGCTATGTCCTCAGCGCTTACAGCCTCAGCGGCCGGATCACCCCCGCTGACAATTTCCGCCGCGGCGCTGCCCGCCGTGTTTTCCTGTGGCAGTTCTTCGGCATACGCAGGGACGGTGCCGGTCAGCATGAGTACAAATACCAGCAGCATCGCAAGCCTTTGCCTGAACAGTTTCCTATAGCTTCTTCTTTCCATTTATTCCTCCTATGTTCTGTAATGCACGGCTAATACCGCTTTTTATAACAAGACCCCGGGCTTCTTTTTGAAACCCGGGATCTTCCACACGTTTTTATTATGCCTGTATGCCCATCTCCTCGAGGGCTGCCTGGGCGGCTGCAAGCCTTGCTATCGGCACCCTGAAGGGTGAGCAGGATACATAGTTCAGACCCACCTTGTGGCAGAAGAATACGGAGGAAGGATCGCCGCCGTGCTCTCCGCAGATACCTATGCGCAGGTCCGGATTGCTCTCCCTGCCCTTCTTTGTAGCCATCTCGATGAGCTGTCCCACGCCGTTCTGGTCGAGCTTTGCGAAGGGATCGGACTCATAGATCTTTGCCTTGTAGTAGGCCGGCAGGAACTTGCCCGCATCATCCCTTGAAAATCCGAAGGTCATCTGGGTCAGATCATTGGTACCGAAGGAGAAAAAGTCTGCTTCCTTCGCGATCTCGTCGGCCGTGAGCGCTGCTCTCGGTATCTCGATCATGGTTCCTATATGATAAACGATGTCGGAATTTCTTTCCTTTTTCACATGCTCGGCGGTCTTGATGCAGATCTCCTTCACATATTTCAGCTCCTTTGCGTCTCCCACGAGAGGGATCATGATCTCCGGCTCGATGGAAAAGCCCTCGACATCCTCAACCTCGATGGCGGCTTCCATGACGGCTCTCGTCTGCATCTCTGCGATCTCAGGATATGTCACAGCCAGGCGGCATCCCCTGTGTCCCATCATGGGATTGACCTCATGCAGGTTGTTGCAGGCTTCCCTGACCTCCTCGACGGTTATGCCCATCATCTCGGCAAGCTCCTTGATATCCTTTTCCTCTGTGGGAACGAATTCGTGAAGCGGCGGATCAAGGAACCTGATGGTGACCGGTCTGCCCTTCAGGGCGGTGTAGAGTCCCTTGAAATCAGCCTTTTGATAAGGTATCAGCTCGTAGAGAGCCTTCTTTCTTTCTTCGTATGTCTTTGAAAGGATCATCCTGCGAAGCTTCGGTATCCTGTCGGGATCAAAGAACATGTGCTCGGTACGGCACAGGCCGATCCCCTCGGCGCCGTTCCTGACTGCAGTCTCCGCATCGGCAGGCGTATCGGCATTTGTATAAACCTTGAGCTTTCTCAGAGCATCTGCCCAGCCCATAAGCCTCTTGAAGTTTCCGGAGATCTCTGCCTCGCTGGTTGCGATATCGCCCTTGTAGATCTTTCCCGTGGAACCGTCAAGCGAGATATAATCTCCTTCCTTGAAGGTCTCACCTCCGAGGGTGAAGCACTTGTTCTCCTCATCCATCACTATATCGCCGCAGCCTGAGATGCAGCAGGTTCCCATTCCTCTTGCAACAACGGCCGCATGGCTCGTCATACCGCCTCTGACTGTGAGCACTCCTTCGGATGAGTGCATACCCTCGATGTCCTCAGGGCTTGTCTCAAGCCTCACCAGTATCGTCCTCTGGCCTGCCTTGTGAGCTGCCACTGCATCGGCAGCAGTGAAATAAATACGGCCCGATGCGGCTCCGGGTGAAGCCGGAAGCGCCGATCCCACGACCTTTGCCTTTTTGATGGCATCGGGATCAAAATTCGGATGCAAAAGCTGGTCGAGTGACTTGGGCTCTATCCTCATAACGGCTTCCTTCAGCGTGATCTTTCCTTCGTCAACCAGATCACAGGCTATCTGCAATGCCGCCGCGGCAGTCCTCTTTCCGTTCCTGGTCTGGAGGAAGTAGAGCTTTTCCTCCTCAATGGTAAACTCCATATCCTGCATGTCGCGGTAGTGGTTTTCAAGCTTTCTGGCTATGCCCATGAACTGCTTGTAAACCTCGGGCATATCCTCAGCCAGCTTGGAAATTGGCTGGGGAGTGCGGACACCTGCCACAACGTCCTCGCCCTGTGCATTTATAAGGTAC
>CAMVDF010000061.1 GCA_947166195.1 uncultured Lachnospiraceae bacterium | reverse complement strand
GTGATATTTTATTATTTACCTCAACCGGTACGGTGTTCACCGTATCATTTCCAATGACAGTTTTTCAAATATCAGTGCAGGGAGGTGAAAAAGATAATACTTGCAAACCGGTACCGTGTGCAGAAAAAACTCGGTACGGGCGGGATGGCCAATGTGTACCTGGCGCGGGATACAAAGCTTGGTATGCTGTGGGCGGTAAAGGAGCTGGGAGATTCGGGTGAATTTGCAAATTACACCAGAAAATCCGAGGTCAGCGTGCTTCGAAAGGTTTCGCACCCGAATCTGCCCAGAGTCACGGATATCTTTGATGAGAACAAAAAGACCTACATGGTCATGGACTACATCGAAGGAAAAAGTCTCAAAGAGATCCTTGATACGGGAAAAAAGATCCCGCCCGGACAATTCTACAAATGGTCACTTCAGATCACATCAGCGCTTTTCTACCTTCATTCAATGAATCCCCCGGTCATCTACCGGGACCTCAAACCCTCAAACATCATGATCAGAAACTCGGGAGACGCAGTTCTCATCGATTTCGGGACCGCAAAAAAGTTCGCCGGCGAAAAGGATGAATATGCCTTTGGCACAAAAAGATACGCCGCACCCGAACAGTACGAAGGGACATCGGACAAAAGAAGCGATATCTATTCTCTCGGAAGGGTCCTTTCCGATATGGCAGGGAGTGATGCGACCCTGTTCCTGAAACACATCATCAGAAAATGCACCGCAAAAGACCCGAAAAAACGCTACAGAAGTGCCGAAGCTGTCAGGCGTGCACTGATCATATCCAGGGACATCTACAAATATGCGATAGCTCTTACGGCTGTGATAATAATAACGGGCGCAGGTATCTACAAAAGCGGGGAGAACGCCAGGGATTCGGTCAGGGAGATAGAGGAGATCAATGAGAGCGAAAGAGTCAATGCTTCCTACGAAAATGCCCTCATGTGCTTTTATGAACTGAAGGATTATCCCGCAGCCCGATCCTATTTTGAAAAGGTGGATGAAGAAAGGATCCCGGAGAGTTCTTATTATATCAGGCTTTGTGACGTTCTGCTCGATCCCGGCAGGGACAGGAAGGAGATGTTTGAGGTCGCACAGGAATTTGAGGAGTTCAACGAAAGGGAGGTAAAAAGGAACGATCCTGCCAGAAAGGAAAAAAACGATCTTCAGATCGCAAGGATCTATCTGGCTTTTTCCGACGGTGACGAAAAAAGGCTCGGCAAAGCCCGTACCATCCTTGAAGGATCAAAGCCTTCGGATGAAAGCTCAAAACGAAGTGTCCTGCTTTTGCTTGAAGCGGTATACAGGGAGCTGGGACAGATCTCTGAAAAGGAAAAATGGTTCCAAAAGGCCATAGAGTGCAACAGCCGTCTGATCCGGGAGAGTACGGACGTAAGGGACGGGGAGTTTGCCGCAAGGAGGCTTTTGAGTAATGCGAGACTGTACGAGGAACTGTCCATGTTCAAAAAGGCGGACGGATGCTATAGGCAGTCAAAGGAGGAATTTCCGGGGAAATGCCCGGACATCTACACGGGACATCTGAGGCTTCTGATATCAAAGGGAGCAAAGGATGAAATGATAAAAAAAGCATATGCGGAAGCACTTTCGGTTGAGGGGATAGAAAGCAGCAGGGAGTTTATCAAATTAAAAGAAAGGATGAAAGATGAATAGAAAAAGAGACAACAGGATGTTTTTTAATCTTACAGCTGTGATCGTGTTTTTGTTTACGGTGCTTCTTTCATGCATCGATGCCTTTGCGGCAAAGCCTGCGGTCAGGGCCTACGACGATACCGACACGGAGATAGTCTTCAATGAAAGCAACTATGCGCTGAATGCCGGAAATGTCACCTTTGTGCTTGACAGGGATGCTCTGCTTCCGGGAGAATTCTATGTCTATGAGGACGGGGGAGTACTGACTACGGTAAAGGATCATACCTATGTGATGGAAGCAGGAGAGGACGGGGAGATAAAGTTCGTAAACTTTTACAAAAAGAAGGGGGATGCGCTTGTTTCAGTGTCCGAATGTCCGTTTTTTGTCGAATTTGCCGATGCCATAAAGCTTCTTCCGGATGTGACCTACGCGGAAGGAACATCGGAAAGGCCTCCCTCACTCACAGTGGGGACCAGACCGTGGGTACAGACCTTTCTTTCCATAGATGACGGAGAAAAAAAGACTGAAAGGCACATCACGGGAAAGACACAGGTGAATTTCACCGATGACGGAGTATACAGGGTGTCCGTATACACCATGGACGGCAAAGGAAACAGGACCTATGGCAAAAAGATCCCGGAAAGCATAGTGGTGGACAAAAAGCCTCCCGTCATAACAGAACTTGACACCGGTGAGGAAAGCATGGATGAGGGAGGGAGGATCTTTGGCAAAAAGGTCACATTGTCCGCAAAGGCCTGGGATGAAAGATCCGGTATAGAAGGGATCTACTGGGTATTAAACGGTGATGAGACAAAGGCTGACAATGTTGTCGTCAGGGCACCCTTCAGGGGAAGCGTGCAGGTTTATGCAAGGGATACCATGGGAAATACCTCGGAAAGGCTTGATTATTTCAATGAGCTTGTGGTGGATGACGAGGAACCTGACATAAAGATAACGCAGAAAACACAGGATGACGGGATATTGAAGGTGACGGTTGCAGCCTCAGACCCGCTTTCCGGAGTGGAAAAGATAGTAACAAAGCTTGACGGAAAGGTGATCTCCGAAAAAAAAGGATCAAAGGATGAAGTGAGTATTGACCTTCGCGGAGCCGACCGTACGGAAAAAAAGCTTGTGATATATGCCACGGACAGGGCAAAAAACACCGGGGAAGGCTCCATGCTGATCCAAAAAGGTGATTCCAGAGCACCCGTGATAGAGATCCTCGGGGTTTCGGACAGGGGAGTATACGGAAATGATGTGGATGTTCTGATAGAGGCATCGGATGATTCGGGGAGCCTTTCCTCCTATTCGGCAAATATACTTGTAAAGGATGCAAAAGGAAGGATGATCTACAGCCGGACCACTGAGGAAAAGAGGCTCAGGATCACGCAGTCGGGACTTGTGAAGATCACGGTCACGGCATCGGACCCTGACGGCAATACAGCCTCGTCAGCCGTAAGCTTCATAGTAGACAGGGATGCCCCCGTCATAAACGGTCTGGAAAAATATGACGGAGAGATATTTGAAGATTTCTTCCTTGATGAAAAGCCTGAGGATATGATAGAGGACCTGAGCTCTGTCACCTATGATGTATACCTGAACGGTCTTTTGTATGACGGACGGGAGGTCATCAAAAGCGGAAACTATGTACTCAAGGTGACGGCGACTGACGAGTTTGGCAGGAGGAGCGAAAAAAAGGCTGATTTTACGGTGAAAAGGGAAGGCGATGAGGAGACGCAAAAAGAGGAAAAGGAAAAAGATCTGCCTTCAGATGAGGCTTCGGAACAGGGAATATCACGGAATGCTGCACATCCGGAAAAGAAGGAGGCAAAAAAGAAACCGGAAAAGACCGTGTCAAAGGGAAGCGTATCGAAGGACCGGGTCTCAAAAAAAGCCGTATCGGAAGACAGGACTTTGTCACGAAATCAGGCTCAGGCAAAAGAAACACCAAAGGAAGGGTTTTTTGTGCGGCTTTGTCGTGATATACTGAAGCTGTTTGGAAATCCGTCATTAACTTAATCAGGTTTATCCGTCACCAGGCTCCCGCCGGGCCCCGCCGTTCCTCGCTCCTGTCGTCGGCTCGTCACGGGTTACCTCCCGGCTCGCGCCTGGTTTCTATACTTTAGCTTAGGTTAACGACACAGTACAGAGAAAGGTTTGATCATGCACAGGGATACTACGAAAGAGATACATATAGGAGACCGGGTGATAGGCGGGGGAAATCCGATCCTCATCCAGTCGATGACCAATACGCCGACACAGGATGTTGAGGCCACGGTCAGCCAGATCCTCTCGCTTGAGGAAAGAGGCTGCGATATCATCAGATGCACGGTGCCGGATGAAGAGGCGGCGCATGCTCTGGGGCAGATCAAAAAGAGGATACACATCCCGCTTGTGGCGGACATACATTTTGACTACCGCATGGCGATACTTGCCATGGAAAACGGAGCCGACAAGATCAGGATCAATCCGGGAAATATCGGCGGGCGGGAAAAGCTGGAGGCCGTGGTAAAAAAGGCAAAGGAGAGGGACATACCCATCAGGGTCGGTGTGAATTCCGGCTCCCTTGAAAAGGATATCCTTGAAAGACACGGGGGCGTGACAGCGCAGGGACTTGTGGAATCGGCGCTTGACAAGGTCGGGATGATCGAGGAGTGCGGCTATGAAAACATTGTGATATCCATCAAGTCCTCGGATGTTTCCATGTGCGTGAAGGCTCACGAGATCATAGCGGAAAAGACTCACTATCCGCTGCATGTAGGCATCACGGAATCGGGGACCGTCAAAAGCGGCAATATCAAATCAGGAGTAGGCCTTGGCATCATACTTCATGAAGGCATCGGGGATACCGTCAGGGTGAGCCTTACCGGAGATCCCGTCGAGGAGGTTTTGAGCGCAAAGCTCATATTAAAGACACTGGGGCTGAGGAAAGGCGGCATAGAACTGGTATCCTGTCCCACCTGCGGCAGGACGAGGATAGACCTCATAGCCCTTGCCCAAAAGGTGGAAAAGGTCATTGAAAAATATGACGGCCTTGATATAAAGGTTGCGGTGATGGGATGCGCGGTAAACGGTCCGGGGGAGGCGAGAGAGGCTGACATAGGCATTGCCGGCGGAATCGGCGAGGCCGTTCTCTTTTCAAAGGGGGAGATCCTGAGAAAGGTTCCCGAGGCTGCGATACTGGATGCTCTGGAGGAAGAGATACGAAAGTTCTCCATGTGAAACGGTGGTTGAAACAAAAAGGGAAAAGTCTTATACTTATGTATAAGATTTTTCTTTTTTAAACAGGAGTTGAAAGATGATTCGTTTCTACTGGGTCATATTTTTCTCGTTTCCGCTTGTCATATATTATATTTGTAAGGCAGAGTATGTATGCAGGCATGAGGACAGGTTTTCGGAAGACTACAGATTCAATGTGGCAAAGGCAATGATCAGGGTGGTCAAAAGAAATGCCTTTATCAGGACAAAAGCGTACGGCAGGGAGAGGCTTCCCAAAAACGGAGGCTATGTCCTCTACCCGAATCATCAGGGTAAATATGATGTCCTGGGGATCATGGACGAGTTTGACAGTCCCTGCTCCGTGATGATAGACGAAAAAAGATCCAGAGTGCCCCTGACAGACCAGTTCATCAAACTGGTGCAGGGAGTCAGGCTTGACCGCGGGGATTTCAGAGCCCAGGTCAGGGCGTTTGAAAAGGTGGTGCAGGGCCTGGGTGAAGGAAGGAGATATATCATCTTTCCGGAGGGCGGATATGACGGAAACAGGAACAGAGTCCTTGATTTCCTGCCCGGAGCCTTCAAGTTTGCCGTCAGGTCAAAAAGCCCCATAGTGCCCGTGGCCCTCATCGACTCCTTCAGGCCGTTTGAGGAAAACAGTCTGCTGCCGGTGACAACCCAGGTACATTTTCTCGAGCCGATCTACTACGAGGAGTACAAGGATCTGAGCACGAGACAGATCGCCCAGACCGTAAGACACAGGATCATGAGCGCGATAGAAGCTTATACATAATGAAATAATAAAAACGATCATATATAAGGGGAAAGGAGAAGTGCTAATGAAACAAAACAGTATGCTTGCCATGGTTCTTGCCGGCGGCAGGGGATCCCGTCTGAAGGACCTGACGAACAAGGTGGCGAAGCCTGCAGTTTCCTTTGGGGGGAAATACAGGATCATCGATTTTCCTTTGAGCAACTGCGCAAACAGCGGTATCGACATTGTGGGGGTGCTGACCCAGTACGAATCGGTCTTATTAAACAGCTACGCGGCAGCGGGCCGTATCTGGGGACTTGACAGCAAGGATTCCGGTGTCTTCATCCTGCCGCCCAGGGAAAAGGCGGATGCAAATCTTGATGTGTACAGGGGAACGGCAGATGCAATTTCCCAGAATATCGACTTCATAGATACATACAATCCCGAATATCTCCTGATCCTTTCGGGAGACCACATCTACAAGATGAACTATTCAAAGATGCTTGCCTTTCACAGGGAACACAAGGCCGATGCAACCATAGCGGTCATCGGGGTGCCCAAAAAGGAGGCGAGCCGTTTCGGTATCATGGCGACAAACGAAGAGGACAGGATAGTGGAGTTCCAGGAAAAGCCCAAGGTTCCAAAGAGCAATCTGGCCTCCATGGGTATCTACATCTTCAACTGGAAGCTTCTTCGCAGGCTCCTCCTTGCCGACATGAAAAACAACGATTCCCATCACGACTTCGGAAAGGACATCATACCGACCCTGTTGAATGAGGGCAGGCTCATCTATGCCTACAGGTTCAAGGGCTACTGGAAGGATGTCGGAACCATAGATTCACTCTGGGAAGCCAATATGGACCTGCTTGAAAAGAGCAACGAACTGGATCTTTCCGATCCCTCCTGGAAGATATACACAGAGGATGCCACCGAACTACCCCAGTACATCGGCTGTGACGCGGTGGTCAAAAACTCCTATATCACCCAGGGATGCATGGTGGAGGGAAAGGTTGAAAACAGCGTGCTATTCACCGGTACTGAGGTCGGAAAGGGAGCCGTGGTAAAGGATGCGGTCCTGATGCCTTCATCCGTTGTTGAGGAGGGGGCAAAGGTCACAAGAGCCCTCGTGGCAAACGGAGTGAAGATCGGAAAGGGCGCTGTAGTCGGCAATGCAAAAAGCGAAGAGATCCTCCTTGTTGCAGAGGATGTAGAGGGGGTGAAGTGATATGGCAAAAGCATACGGTATAGTGACAATGGCGGGCTCGCACATCAATATTGAAGGGATGATGGATTTCAGGCCTGTCAGCGCGTTTTCATTCCTGGGCAGGTACCGCATCATAGATTTCCCGGTATCGTCCCTCAGCAACAGCGACATCGAAAACATCCATGTATATGTGAGCCAGAATCCCAGGTCGCTGGCCGAGCACTTGGGCTCCGGCCGTATCTACAACATCAACTCAAAGCGCGGCAATCTCCAGCTGCTCTTCAACCAGGACAGCCGCGTGAACGATATCTACAACACGGATATCCAGGCCTACTATGATAATATGGACGTCATCAGCCGGGTGCACCAGCAGTATGTCATCATTACACCCGGACACATGATCTTCAAGCAGGATTACAAAAGGCTTCTCGAGGACCATGTGGCATCCGGAGCGGACATCACCGTACTTTATCACAAGGTGAACAATGCAAAGACGGAATACCGCAACTGCACCGTGGTGAACCTCAACCGTCAGAAGGGCGTGAAGTCCATCGAAAAAAACGAGGGAAATGTGGATGAAAAGAATATCTTCATGGATACCTATGTCATGAAGAACGAGCTTTTCATAGAAATGATCAACAAGGCAAAGAGGACATCCTCGATCTTAAGGCTTGTGGATGTCATCAATATGGCAAATGAGGAGCTGGATATCAGGGGCATACAGCACAAAGGATATTTCAGCGTAGTCACGGATTTCAAGAGCTATTTTGACAGCAACCTGGCTCTCCTTGACATTGCCGCACAAAAGGAGCTTTTCTCCGATGACTGGCCGATCTACACCCAGACTACCGATGCCTGCCCCGTGCGCTACTGCAACGGCTCCTCGGTCATAAACTCCATGGTGGCAAACGGCTGTCTCATCGAGGGAACGGTCGAAAACAGCGTGATGGGCAGAAATGTTGAGGTCGGAAACAAGGTTGTGATCAAAAACTGCATCATCATGAGCCACGCAAAGATCGACGACGGGGTACGCCTTGAAAACCAGGTCGTGGACAAATATGTTCATATCACTGCCGACAAGACCATAGTGGCAACCCCGGACAAGCCGGGATACATCCGCAGAAACGACATCCTGTAGATTAAGGCTTGACCGGATGATTCAGAGAAAACTGATATAAAGGAGCGTGGAAAAGTGTTTGGCTTTGGCGCAATGATCCAAAAACTGAAAAAGGATCCAAAGACGATAGTATTTACGGAAGGAGCAGACCCCAGGATCCTCGAGGCGGCCAGCCGTCTCCTGGCGAGCAGCTTTTTAAAGCCCGTACTTTTGGGAGATCCGGAGGAGATCTACCTGGCAGCGGAGGAAGCAGGCTTCAACATCAGGGGAGCCGAGATCATCGACCCAAAGACCTATGACAGGTTCGACGAGATGGCAGATGCCTTCTATGAACTGCGCAAGTCCAAGGGCGTGACACCGGAGATGGCAAAAAAGACCATATCGCAGACCAACTATTTCGGCACCATGCTGGTCAAGATGGGAGTTGCCGACTGCCTCCTTGGCGGAGCGACCTATTCTACGGCCGACACCGTGCGTCCTGCGCTTCAGATAATAAAAACAAAGCCGGGCAACAATATTGTATCCTCCTGTTTCATCCTCGTCAGACCCTCCGCCACCGGTGACAATGAGGTTTTGGCCATGGCAGACTGTGCCATAAACATCAAGCCGACAGAGGATGATCTGGTGGAGATATGCAAGGAAACTGTGGAATGCGGAAGACTTTTCGGTATAGACCCCAAGGTTGCCTTCCTCAGCTACTCGACCTTTGGTTCGGGCAAGGGCGATGACCTGGACAAGATGAAAAATGCGGCAGCAAAGGCAAAAAAGGTCTGTCCGGGAGTCCTGATAGACGGCGAGCTGCAGTTTGATGCGGCGGTCTCGCCAAAGGTTGCGAAGCACAAAAGCCCCGATTCTCCCGTTGCCGGATATGCAAATGTGTTCATCTTTCCGGATATCAATTCCGGCAACATCGGCTACAAGATAGCCCAGAGGCTTGGAAATTTTGAAGCCTACGGTCCGATACTTCTGGGACTCAACGCCCAGGTCAACGACCTTTCAAGAGGCTGCAATGCTCTTGAGGTTTATTCGATGGCCATCATCACCGCAGCATTGAGTTAAAAAATTTTTATTCCTGACCCCTATTTTGGAGGAGGCCGTTTCGAAAATAATAACGATCTCTACAGGGAAAAACGGAGATCTGATTCCGCAAGAGCCGTCGAGGCAAAGGGAGACCCTGCAAAAAAAGACAACTTCCTTGCGGAGGAACAGGTTCATATACTGAAGCTCACCTCGGTCATATTAAAAAAGGGAGTGACAATGAGCGATGACGAATATTCCGTGGCGCTCATAGCGGCTTCCGAAGCAATAGACTCCTATGACCCGGCAAAAAACAATGACTTCTGGTCTTACGCGGCACTGGTCATCAGAAACAGGCTGGCAGACCTGTACAGGAGAGAGTCGAGGTCGCTTGAGTTTTCGGTCTCGCCCCGGGCTTTTGAGGGAAATACGGACATTGATGACCCCGAGTTTTCGGTGTCCGTTGAGATCAAGGAAAAGATCACGGTAAGGAGCCTGGGTGTGAATACAGACCTGGCTGACGAGATGAAGGCCCTTGAGGAAGAGTTAAAGGAATTCGGGATCTCGTTTTCAGACCTGGTATCCTGCAGCCCGAAGTCAAAAAAGACAAAGGCCGGCTGTGCGGATGTGATCAAACTGATCTTTCTGCCGCCGCCTCTTGTGGATGCAGTCAAAAAGAGCGGCAAGCTCCCGGCAACAGAGATCAGGAACCGTGGAAAAGCTGACAAAAAACTGATGGAAAGACACAGGAAATACCTGATAGCGGCAACGGTCATATTATCAGGGGATTATCCGAAACTTTCAGAATATCTGAAAGACCTGAAGCCTTATGTTTCAAATATCATAAATTTCGAAGAAAGGAGGATTGGATCGTGAAAGCGGCAGTGATGAGCATCGAAAACGGCAAAGCCATCATTATAGACGATGAAGGAAAGATCAGCACCATCGATGATCAGGGTTTTTCTGTCGGTGAAGAGCTGGAGATCAGTGAAAAGACAGAGACCTTTTCCGACAGGATCATGATCTTTGCAAAAAAGAATATGCCCGTCATTGCGGCAGCAGCCGCATTTGTGGTTATGCTTTCAGGCGGTGTGGGCTATGTGAACACACATTCATACAGCACCGTTACACTCGATATCAATCCGTCTCTTCGATATTCGCTCAATCTCTTTGACAAGGTCATCGATGTGGATTCCTTCAATGACGACGGAGAAGAGATAGTTGCACAGATTGAAAAGGATGCAAAGGGCAGAAGCCTTGAAAATGTAGTTTCCATCACCCTCGACGAGCTTGACAGGACGGGCTATGTGGGTGAGGATACCTCGGTGGTCGTAACCCTCGGAAGCAGGGTGGACAGCGAGGAAAAACTCGAAAACGAGGTCCAGGACAGCGTCACAAAATGGAACGATGACCGGACATCCGAGGGCGAAGCAAAGAGCATCAATGTTGAAACCGTGAGGGTAACGCCGCAGATGGCTGACATGGCAGCAGAAAAAGGTGTCAGCCCGGGCAAGATATATATTGTTGGCAAGCTGAAGGAACAGGTGCTTGAGGATGCCATGTTCGACGAGGACGAGTGGCTGACGAAGTCCGTGAACGAGATCAAGGAAGCGGAAAAGACCGTTTCCGACCCCTCTTCAAAAAAGGATGAAACAGTCAGTTCCGATGCGTCGGCACAGAAGCAGACAAAAGCGTCGGAGGAACCTTCGGCAGGGTCGGCGGGAAGCGAGCCTTCTGAAAAGGAAAAAGCTGCAGAAACTTCCAAAAAGAGTGCAAAAAAGAGCAGCAAAAAGAAAGCGGCTTCCGGTAATGATTCTTTGTCAGCCGACAAAGTTGGAGAGACGGTTTCCGGTGACGGATCGGGAGGAAATCCGGTGTCGGGAAACGAAGCAGTATCGGAAAACCTTATTATTCCGGAAGAGCTTATTCCGTTGATCCAGCCCACGGTATCTTCACAGCCCGTAGAACCTCCGGCGGTTCCCGAACAAACCGAGCCAGAGATCTCAGATGAGTTTGAGGGGTTGCTTTTCGACCAGCCCGATCCTGCCAGCTCGTACCTGGAAGGAACGGTGACTCAGGATGCGAAGTGTGATAGTATCCTCCCGGAAGAACAGTGACTGACCAAAAATCCTGAAGAGAACACCGGCGGAAAAGGTGAAATATGAAAGATTTAACAGCCCGATCCTGCGCACTGTGACGATATGATCCTCCTCCCATGATCTGTACGGACCGGAGAGCACATGCAGATATCGAAGATCATACGAATCGTATTGTCGTGCGCATACAGGGCGGTTGAAGGCAAAAAGAAAAGACCCGCTCAGGCGGGATTTTTCTTTTTTGAATTTATACTTGTAAATTGTTTCAGTATCTGTTAATATCTTACTGTTGCGAAAACGACATGGCCCGTTGGTCAAGCGGTTAAGACGCCGCCCTCTCACGGCGGAAACAGCGGTTCGAT
>CAMVDF010000060.1 GCA_947166195.1 uncultured Lachnospiraceae bacterium | reverse complement strand
GTGATCATATTTCATCATAGTTCGCCAAGTTGCATTTCGTAATAAAACCGGAAAGCAGAGTCCGGAAAAAATCTTATAAATTTGTCTAATGATTGAAAAGCTTGGGACAGTTGAAACGGAGCATTTTATATCTGTCATATAGTGAATGGAACTACCCAATCTACCCAAGCCATGCATCCACGTATATGTTTTGTGAACAATCAGCCGGCAGTTCTTAACGAAACCGAGCCTTATAAACCGTCGAGTACGCTGTCTGAGCGTTTTTTGCGAAGACCCGCGGCGCAGACGGTTTTGTCCATAAGGCGAAGGCTGAGTTTAGAACTGTCCGAGCCGTGAACAAAACATATACGTGGATGCATGGTTAGATAAACAAATGGGATTCATCAAAAATCATAAGCTTCGCACGAAATAAGGTGTATATCCTTAATCTTCTAAAAGTTCAATTGTTTCAACAACAAGCATCTCTGATTGAATGATCGTTTTTATTATGGTAAAGTAACCTTGTGTTTTTTCGGAATGATGGTGGTCATATGAGGATAGGAACCGGTTATGATGTGCATGCCCTGGCCGAGGGCAGGAGACTTGTCATCGGGGGCGTGGAAATAGAATATGAAAAAGGGCTGCTGGGACATTCGGATGCTGATGTGCTTCTGCATGCCGTGATGGATGCGCTGCTTGGTGCCGCGGCCCTGGGAGACATAGGAAAGCATTTTCCGGATACGGACCCGAAGTATGAGGGCGCGGACAGTCTGATGCTTTTGAAGGAAGTAGGGGGTATGCTTTCCGAAAAGCTTTTGTTTGTGGAGAACATCGATGCCACGGTCATCGCCCAGGCACCGAAGCTTCGTCCGTATATCGACCGCATGAGGCAGAATATTGCGGATGCGCTGGAGCTTGATATCGATCAGGTAAATGTGAAGGCAACAACGGAGGAGCATCTGGGATTTACAGGACAGGGACTCGGGATCAGCGCTCAGGCAGTATGCATCCTTGCCTCACCGCAGGAGATGAGCGGACAGGCAGGCTGTCCGGGCTGTCCCGGACGACAGTAGGATGTGAGTTATAAAGCCATGCATCCACGTATATGTTTTGTGAACAATCAGCCGGCAGTTCTTAACGAAACCGAGCCTTATAAACCGTCGAGTACGCTGTCTGAGCGTTTTTTGCGAAGACCCGCGGCGCAGACGGTTTTGTCCATAAGGCGAAGGCTGAGTTTAGAACTGTCCGAGCCGTGAACAAAACATATACGTGGATGCATGGTTAGATAAACAAATGGGATTCATCAAAGAACAGATAGCGGTGATCAGGGATCGCGACCCGGCCATCCATTCGGATATGGAGGCAATACTGTATTCAAGCTTCTGGGCTGTTTTCTGGTACAGGATAGCGCACAGGCTCTATCTGAAAAAGCATTATTTTCTGGCGCGCTTTTTTTCACAGCATGCAGCAAGGAGAACGGGGATCGAGATACACCCCGGAGCGCAGATCGGAAAGGGATTTTTCATCGACCACGGATCGGGAGTGATCATCGGTGAGACTACCGTGATCGGTGACAATGTGACATTGTATCAGGGAGTGACCCTGGGCGGTACCGGAAAGGAAAAAGGCAAAAGGCATCCCACCATCGGAAACAATGTCATGATCTCTACCGGCGCAAAGGTGCTGGGATCCTTTACCATAGGAGACAACTCAAAGATAGGAGCGGGTTCCGTGGTCCTTGAGGAGGTACCTCCAAACTGTACGGTAGTGGGCGTGCCGGGGCGTATAGTCAAAAGGTATGACACGACGCTGAACAGGGAGGTCCTCAACCAGATCGACCTGCCTGATCCTGTGAGGGATGATATAGACAGGCTTCAGGAGTCAAATGCAAGCCTGACCAATCATATCCTCGACCTGGAGGAAAGCATCAGGGATCTGAAAAAGGAGATTGAGGGAAACACCCGGGAAAAGAGCAGGCTTGAGATGGACAGAGCAATGACGGAAGGAGTTAACGGAGAGGGAATATGAACATTTACAATACCCTGACAAAAAGGCTTGAGGAGTTCAAGCCGATAGAACCTGACAAGGTATCGATGTATGTGTGCGGACCTACGGTCTACAATCTGATCCACATCGGAAATGCCAGACCCATGATCATCTTTGATACCTTCAGGAGATACATGACCTACAGAGGTTATGATGTGAACTATGTATCAAATTTCACCGATGTGGATGACAAGATAATAAAGGCAGCCAACGAAGAGGGCGTGGACTCAAAGGAGATCTCCGAGCGCTACATCAAAGAGTGCAAAAAGGATATGGAGGGTCTCAATGTCATGCCTGCAACCACTCATCCGAAGGCAACGGAAGAGATCGACGGGATGATCGATATGATAAAGACCCTCATCGACAAGGGCCATGCCTATGTTGCGGATGACGGTACGGTTTATTACCGCACGACTTCCTTTAAGGATTATGGGAAGCTTTCCCACAAGAACATAGAGGATCTCGAGGGCGGCCACAGGGATATCAAGGTGACGGGAAGTGAAGGCAAGGAGGATATGCTGGACTTTGTTCTCTGGAAGCCCAAAAAAGAGGGAGAGCCCTACTGGGAGTCGCCCTGGTGTGAGGGACGTCCGGGCTGGCACATAGAGTGCTCGGTCATGTCAAAGAGGTATCTGGGAGATACCATCGACATCCATGCCGGTGGCGAGGATCTGATCTTTCCCCACCATGAAAACGAGATCGCGCAGAGTGAGGCGGCAAACGGAGTGCCCTTTGCGCATTACTGGATGCACAATGCCTTCCTCAATATCGATAATAAAAAAATGAGCAAGTCCCTGGGAAATTTCTTCACCGTCAGGGATATTGCGGCAAAATATGAGCTGCAGGTGCTGCGCTTTTTCATGCTGAGTGCCCACTACAGGTCTCCGCTGAATTTTTCCGACTCCCTGATGGAGTCTGCAAAGGCAGGTCTTTCAAGGATCAGGAACTGCGTATCCGATCTTGATTTCAGGGCTTCAAAGGCGGAAAAGAAAGAGCTTTCGGACAGCGAAAGGGGTACACTTGAAAAGGCTTTGGCATTAAAGGAAAAATTCATCGCCGCCATGGATGATGACCTCAATACGGCGGATGCGATCTCTGTGATCTTTGAACTTGTAAAGCTTGCAAATACGGAAGCAGACGAGGGAAGCAGCTACGGTTTTATTATGCAGATGAAAGATGCCGTGGTGGAGCTGTCGGATGTACTGGGACTTATTGTGGAGGAAGCAAAGGAGGATCTTGACAATGAGATCGAGGCTCTGATAGAGGAGAGGCAGCAGGCCAGGAAAAACAGGGATTTTGCAAGAGCCGACGAGATCAGGGATGAGCTTTTGAAAAAGGGCATCGTGCTGAAGGATACCAGAGAGGGAGTCAAATGGGAGAGAGTCTGAAGACCTATTCCGGACTGGCTCTGGCCTTTATGGGTGATGCGGTATACAGTCTGTATGTGAGTGAAAGAATAGTGCGGCGGGCGAATATGTCCGCCGCAAAACTTCACGCAAGGGTTTCAAAGATCGTGAGGGCTCCGGCCCAGGCGGCAGCGCTTGACAGGATATCGGAACTGCTTTTTGATGATGAAAGGGAAGCCGTAAAGCGCGGCATGAATTCAAAGCCTGAGCATCATGCAAAGAATGCGACCATCTATGAATACCAGAAGGCAACGGCGCTTGAGGCGCTTTTCGGGTACCTGTTCCTCGAGGGCAGGAGCGAGAGGATAAGTGAGCTTGTGGATATCTGCATGGATGAGGAGACGGCAAAGTGAAGGATGATTTTTATGAAGGATGGTTTTTATGAAGGATGATCAAAGGGAAGAGAGTCTTCTGTTTGAGGGACGAAATGAAGTGATCGAGGCGCTCCGTGCGGGAAAGAGCATTGAGCATATCTATATGCTTGACGGCGCCGAGGGCGGAGCCATGTCCACCATCAGGCGGGAGGCAAAAAAAGCCGGCATCAGGATAGAGTATGTTGACAAAAGCCGTCTTGACCGTATGAGTGAGACTCATTCGCATCAGGGGGTCATGGCGCGCATTGCGGCCATGAACTATGCGGAAGTTGATGATATTTTGAGGATTGCCGGGGAACGGGGCGAGGATCCGTTTTTATTACTCCTTGACGGCATCGAGGACCCGCACAATCTGGGTGCCATCATCAGAACGGCCAATGTCTGCGGAGCACACGGTGTCGTGATAATGAAGGACAGAGCCGTGGGGCTGACTGCGACCGTGGCAAAGGCTTCTGCGGGAGCCATAAATCATACACCGGTGGCAAGGGTTACGAATCTTTCGAGGACCATAGAGGAATTAAAGGAAAAGGGGCTGTGGTTCGTGTGCGCCGATATGGACGGTCAGTGTTTGTACGAGCAGAAGCTTACCGGCCCCATGGGTGTCGTGATCGGAGCCGAAGGCAAGGGTGTTTCGCGGCTTGTGAAGGAAAAATGCGATTTTGTCGCATCCATTCCCGTGAAAGGGGAGATAGAGTCGTTAAATGCATCGGTGGCAGCGGGTGTTCTGTGCTATGAGATCGTGAGGCAGCGGATGTAACAGGTGGGCGTAACAGGGGACGGTTCTCTGTTACATCAGTGTTTATCGGCGTTTCACACGTTTGGTGGAGGTTTTTGTAACAGAGAACCGTCCCCGTGATACAGAGAACTGTCCCCGTGATACGTGGTGGAGAAAAGATGAAGGACTTATCGGTGTTGAGCGATGAGGAGCTCATAATCGAATACAGGGACGGCGACAAACCTGCCGTTGATATATTGATGGTCAGATACAAGGATATGGTCAGAAGTCTGGCGGGTTCGATGTATATCATAGGCGGCGAGACCGAGGATCTCATACAGGAGGGGATGATCGGTCTGTTTGAGGCTGTGCGGGATTACGACAGCGGAAGGGATGCAAGCTTCCGCACCTTTGCAAAGCTTTGTGTCTCCAGAAAGATGTATTCCGCCATCAGGCTTTCCGGGAGAAAGAAGCATATGCCCCTCAACACTTATATTTCAATTTATAATGACACGGAAAAAAGCGGTGACGGTGACAACGGTCTGCCGCTGGGAGATACCCTTCCCGCAGACAGGGATACCGAACCTGAGAGTATCATTCTGAATCAGGAAAAGGCGCTTGAGATATCGGAGGCGATCGAAAATGAATTGTCGGCTTTTGAAAAGAGTGTGATGGATCTTTTCATGACCGGTATGGGATATGCGGAGATCGCAAGGGTACTCGGGCGTGACGAAAAATCCACGGACAATGCGCTGCAGCGTATACGCGGAAAACTGAAGAAATATCTGTAGTTGGACAGCGTGGGACAGGGGACGTATCTCTGTCCCAAAATTATGTTAATTAATATAGCATTGATTGTTGAAAAATAGGATAGTGGAGCGGTTGACATAAAAGTGGGACACAGATACGTCCCCTGTCCCACTTTGGTTTATGAAGATGAGAAAAAGAATTTTTGAGATAATTGAAGTATCAAAAGACGGAGATAAGCTGAGTTATGTGTATGATGTGGTGATGATCGTATCCATAGTGCTCAGCATCATCCCGCTTACGACCAGGAACCCGCATCCGTTTTTTGCATATACGGATGTACTGACTGCTGTTCTTTTCATTGTGGACTACATCCTGCGGCTGGTGACGGCTGATTACAAGATGGGAAAGCACTCCATAGGCTCTTTTCTCAGATATCCCTTCACGGCAGGGGCGATCATAGACCTGATCTCGATCCTGCCTTCGCTCATCATCATAAACAGCGGCTTCAAGATCCTTCGTCTTTTCCGTCTGATCCGTACTCTCAGGGTATTCAGGATA
Organism: uncultured Lachnospiraceae bacterium; assembly: GCA_947166195.1. Taxonomy (GTDB): domain Bacteria; phylum Bacillota; class Clostridia; order Lachnospirales; family Lachnospiraceae; genus NK4A144. Next base: position 5,738 of record CAMVDF010000060.1, on the reverse strand, counting down.
TTCAAGGCATTCAGATACAGCAGGAGCCTTATGATCATATCGAAAGTCATCAGGCATTCAAAGGATGCCCTTTTTGCGGTGTGTATCCTGGCGATAGGATATATCTGTGTTTCCGCCCTTGTGGTCTTTAATGTGGAAAGATCGACCTTTGAGACTTTCTTTGACGCAGTCTACTGGGCGACGGTTTCCCTCACCACGGTCGGATACGGGGACATCTACCCGGTCACGACTGCCGGAAGATTTGTAGCAATGATATCATCCCTTTTCGGCATCGCAGTCATAGCACTTCCCTCCGGTATAATAACAGCGGGCTACATGGATGAACTGAAAAAGGAGCGCGAGGAAGAGGATGGAGAGGAATGACGATGCATCAGCAGAACTGGCTGTTGTAGAGCTTTGAGTAGAAACCGCCGGTTTTGAGAAGGGTTTCATGAGTACCCTGTTCCACGATATGGCCGTCCTTCATGACGATGATGTTGTCGGCATTTTTGATCGTTGAGAGTCTGTGTGCGACTATGAAGGAGGTCCGGCCTTCCATCATTTTTGCAAAGGCATCCTGGATTTTCATCTCGGTCCTTGTATCTATGGAGGAGGTTGCCTCGTCCAGGATCAGCATGGGCGGCAGAGCCAGCATCAGGCGGCTGATGCACAGCAGCTGCTTCTGGCCTGCGGAGAGAGTATCGCCGTTTCCCGTGAGTACCGTATCATAGCCTTTTTCGAGGCGTCTGATGAAACTGTCGGCATGTGACAGCTTTGCCGCATTTATTATCTCCTCATCCGTGGCTGAGGGTTTTCCCATGGCAATATTTTCACGTACCGTCCCGTTTTTCAGCCAGGTTTCCTGCAGCACCATTCCAAAAAGCGAGCGCAGATCCTTTCTTTCCATCTCTTTGCTGTCGATCCCGTTTATAAGTATCTTTCCCGAATCGGCATCATAAAAACGCATGAGCAGGTTTATGAGAGTGGTCTTGCCGCAGCCCGTGGGTCCGACTATTGCGGTTCTGGTACCGGGCTTTGCGAGCATGTTGAAGTGTTCGATGAGAGGTGCGTTTTTATTATATGAAAAACTGACGTCCCTGAATTCCACTTCTGTATCATGGGGACGGTTCTCTGTTACACCGGTGTTTATCAGCGTTTCACGCGATTGCCGGGCGTTTTTGTCACAGAGAACCGTCCCTCTGATACAGGGAACTGTCCCCGTGATACACTCGGAGGGTTCGTCTAGGAGGGCAAGGAGACGGGCGGCACAGGCAATGGCGTTTTGAAGCTCGGTCACGACACCCGAGATCTCGTTGAAGGGCTTTGTGTACTGGTTGGCATAGGAAAGGAAGCTGACCAGCTGTCCGACCGAGAGCATGCCTTTTATCGCACTTACCGCTCCCGTCACTCCCACCAGGGCGTAGACGATGGAATTTACGAAACGCGTGCACGGATTTGTAAGCGATGAGTAAAAGAGCCCCTTGAGGGATATCTTTTCAAGACCGGAATTGATGGAGTCAAATTCCTCCAGGGCTTCGTCCGTGTGATCAAAGGCCTGGACGGTCTTTTCGTTTCCTATCATCTCATTGATGAGAGAAGTGAGATTCCCCCGTTCCTTTGACTGGATCGAAAACATTCTGTAGGTGCGCTTTGCGATGAAGGAGGCGACAAAGAAGGAAAGGGGGGTCACGAGCACCACCGCAAGGGTTATCCAGGGGTTGATGGCCACCATGAATAATAAGGTCCCGAGGATCGTGAGCACGCTCGTAAAGAGCTGGGTGAAGCCCATGAGAAGTCCGTCCGAGAACTGATCGGCATCGGCGATCACACGGCTGACCATATCGCCGTGGCTGTTTGAATCGATAAAGCTCAGGGGCAGGTTCATGATCTTTTCAAAGGCCTCTTTTCTGATGTCCTTGACCACATTGAAGGTGATGTGGTTGTTGCTCACATTCATGATCCACTGAAAGAGAGAACTGATCAGAACGGTGATCCCCATGGTCAAAAGGACGGAAAAAAGACCTTTGTAATCAACATTACCCGGCCCAAGCACATGATCGACGGCCCGTCCCGTCAAAACAGGTATGTAAAGGGAACCCGCCACCGAAACAGCTGCCGAAAGCAGGGAAAGGACGATGAAGAGTCTGTATCTTGTCACTCTTTTCAGGACCCTTTTTATCGTATGAAGCTGTGTGTTTTTTTCATGCGCTGAACTGGGTTTCATAGATCTCCCTGTATATCCCGCAGTTTGCGAGAAGTTCATCATGTGTTCCGATGGCCGCGATCCGGCCGTTGTCCATCACCATTATCCTGTCACATCCCATTACCGATGAAGCACGCTGCGACACTATGAAAACGGACGGCTCTCCTTCAAGCGAGGCTATGGCCCGGCGAAGCTTTGCGTCTGTTGCCATATCAAGAGCCGAAGCAGAATCATCAAGGATCAGTATTCCCGGCTTCATAATAAGAGCGCGTGCGATGGTAAGACGCTGCCGCTGTCCTCCGGAAAGATTTTTTCCGCCTTCCGATACCTGTCTTGAAAGTCCCTTCGGATCATTCATGACAAAATCGTATGCCTGGGCGGTCTTCAGGGCTTCCTTCATCTCTTCCTCCGTTGCATCTCTTTTTCCCCAGCGGAGATTATCCGCTACTGTTCCGGAAAAAAGGACGGCATTTTGAGGAACGATACCGATGTTTTGCCTCAGTGAGGATATGTTTATTCCGGTTATGTCTTTTCCGTATATCTTTACCCTGCCCTTTGTCGCATCATAAAATCTCGGGATCAGGTTTATGACCGAGCTTTTTCCCGAGCCCGTACCGCCTATGATACCAAGGCTTTCTCCGGGCATCAGCTTGAATGAGATGCCGCTCAGGGATTCGTCGGCGCCTTCGGTGTAGGTCAGGGAAACATCCTCAAATTCAACGGCAGGTATACCGGATACGGCATCCGGAAAAGAGTCTTTTCCGTCCGGCATGCCGGGGGTGATATCGAGGATGTCTGCCACCCTGTCTGCGCATGCAAGGGCACGGCTTATGGTGACGATCAGGTTTGCAAGCTTGATGAGCTCCACCAGGATCTGGGACATATAGTTTACAAGGGCAATGAGTTCACCTCTTGTGATCACCGAAGTATCCACCCTGACGGCGCCGGTGTACAAAAGGATGATGGTTGCCGCATTTATGATGATGAAGGTGGCAGGGTTCAGAAGCGCCGAGATCCTGCCGACTATCCTCTGGATCCGGTTCAGTGAATCGTTTTCCTCCGTGAAGGCCTCAAGCTCGGAGTGTTCGTTTCGAAAGGCCCTGATCACGCGAACGCCCTCGAGGTTCTGGCTCGTTCTGTCGAGCACGGCATCAAGCCTTTGCTGGACCTTTTTGTACAGAGGCATGGAAAGCGCCATGATTCCCACAACGACGGCAGTAAGTGCCGGGATCGTGATGACAAAGATCAGGGCTTCCCTCGCATTTACGGTGAAGGCCATGATCATGGCTCCGAAAACTATGAAGGGCGAACGCAGGAAGAGGCGCAGGAACATGTTGACGCCTGCCTGGGCCTGGTTGATGTCGCTTGTCATCCTCGTGATGAGGGTGGGGGTTTTCAGTCTGTCGATCTGTGAATAGGAGAGCTTTCCTATGTGTTCAAAAACGGAATGTCTCAGCCTTGTCGAAAAGCCCACGGCAGCCTTTGCGGCAAAGTACTGGGCTGTGACCGCCGAGACAAGTCCCACGGCGGCAAGAAGCAATAAAACAAGACACATACGCCATATGTGTCCCATGTCCGATACTGCGATGCCTTTGTCCACTATCGAAGCCATGACAAGAGGAACAAAGAGTTCAAATATGGCCTCGAGCATCTTGAAGAGCGGAGCAAGGATGCACTCCATCCTGTAATCTTTCAGAAATCCGAGTAAGCGTTTCATAATAAAACCGTGTACCGACTGTCCCGTTCCGGGTTATTGACATTGTGAGATTAAGTATAATATAATATGTTGGTTCGGTCAAAAACGATCGTTAAATGCGCTGTTGTAGCACAGTCGGTAGTGCGCCGCATTGGTAGTGCGGAGGTCTCGAGTTCGTTGTTGGACAGCAGCATTTTGACGGGAAGGAGGTAGAGATACCGGATCCCGTCCTTTTCAGATATGTTCCCAAAACATGAAAAAGACTTAAGGAAAGGTTTTATTATGGATGTAAAGAGCAGGAATTTCATCGAAGTCGAGATAGATAAGGATCTGGAAAAGGGAGTTTATGACAGTGTGATGACCCGCTTTCCTCCGGAGCCCAACGGATATCTGCACATAGGACATGCTAAGTCGATACTTCTGAACTACGGCCTGGCAAAGGAATACGGCGGAAAGTTCAATCTCAGATTCGACGATACAAATCCGACGAAGGAAAAGACGGAGTTTGTTGATTCGATAAAGGAAGATGTGGAATGGCTTGGGGCCGATTATGAGGATCGTCTTTATTTCGCATCCGATTACTTTGACAGGATGTACGAAGCAGCCGTCACACTGATCAAAAAAGGAAAAGCTTATGTTTCCGAGCTGACCGCTGATGAGATAAAGGAATACCGTGGGACTCTGACCGAGCCGGGAAAGGATGATCCTTCAAGGGACAGGAGCATCGATGAAAACCTGAAGCTTTTTGAGGATATGAAAAACGGCGTGTTTGCCGACGGTGAGAGGACGCTGCGCGCAAAGGTCGATATGGCAAGCCCCAATATGAACATGAGGGATCCGGTCATCTACAGGGTGGCACATATGACCCACCATAATACGGGCGACAAGTGGTGCATCTATCCCATGTATGATTTTGCCCATCCCCTGGAGGATGCTTTTGAGGGAATATCCCATTCCATCTGTACCCTTGAGTTTGAGGATCACAGACCCATATATAACTGGGTCGTTGAGAATGTCGGTTTTGAACATCCGCCCAGACAGATAGAGTTTGCAAAGCTTTACCTGAACAACGTGGTCACCGGAAAGAGATATATCAAAAAACTTGTGGAAAACGGCACCGTGGACGGATGGGATGATCCGAGGCTTGTATCCATCGCGGGTCTGCGCAGGCGCGGCTATACTCCCGAATCCATACAGAAGTTCGTGGAGCTTTGCGGAGTGTCCAAGGCAAATTCCACAGTTGAGATGGACATGCTCGAATACTGTATCCGTGAGGACCTGAAGGGCAAGGACAAGAGGATCATGGCCGTCCTCGATCCCGTAAAACTCATCATAGACAATTATCCCGAGGGAAAGACGGAGGAACTGACAGCGGTAAACAATCCCGAAAATGAAGAACTTGGGACCAGGACGGTGGAGTTTGGCAGGGAACTCTACATAGAAAGAAGCGATTTCATGGAAGAGCCTCCGAAGAAGTATTTCAGACTCTTCCCGGGCAATGAGGTCAGGCTCATGCATGCATATTTTGTCACCTGCACGGGATGTGACAAGGATGAAAACGGAAATATCACCGCTGTTCACTGCACCTACGATCCCGCAACAAAGCAGGGTGAGGGACAGATCGACAGAAAGGTGAAGGGCACCATCCACTGGGTGAAGGCCGATACCGCATTTAAATGTGAGGCAAGACTCTACGAAAATATTGTGGATGAGGAAAAAGGAGTGTATGATGAGAATGGGGATGTGAACCTGAACCCCAACAGCCTCGTAAAGATGGAAAACTGCTTTGTGGAGCCCTGGTTAAAGGATGCAAAGCCCTACGACAGCTTCCAGTTTGTGAGGAACGGATTTTTCTGCGTG
>CAMVDF010000059.1 GCA_947166195.1 uncultured Lachnospiraceae bacterium | reverse complement strand
ATAAGCAAGCTGGGACAGCTTCCACTGGGGCAAGGCTGAACACTGAAGACTGAACTCCAGGTATGGATGTTTCAGGCTTTAAAAATCAACCTGAAATTCATTAAATAAGGCATTTTGTCCTTCAAGACTTAAGGGTTAAATCGAGGGTTCAGTCTTCAATTTTATCTCTTTGTGTCAACCCTTTTTCTCTTTGTGCGTATCCCTCACGTTTTAACGATACCATTTCCTATCGTTAAATGGTGATGTATACTGCATTTTAGACGGTAGAGTGTCCGCAAACCTACTATAATACTATATGGGCGATATATCGAAATTCTAAAACCCGCATGAACACTGGGCCGAGCATATGGCAAACCATTGATTGTTCATGGCTGCACACAAAAGAAAATCCGCAGGATAAATATAATTGCCGTGAGCCCTTGATATCCTGACCTCCCTGTCCTCGAGGGGCTGCCTCAATATCTCCAGAGCACTCTTTGAAAACTCCGGAAGCTCGTCAAGGAAAAGAACGCCCTTGTGTGCAAGGGAACAGTCTCCCGGTTTCGGTATCGTCCCGCCGCCCGAAAGAGCCTGGGGAGTAACGGTATGATGGGGATTTACGAAAGGTCTTTTTGTGACAAGACCCTGATCTTTTGACAGAAGTCCGGATACACTGTAGATCTTTGTCAGTTCCATGCACTCCGCCGTGGAAAGGGCGGGAAGGATGCCGGGAAGTCTTTTTGCCGCCATGGTCTTTCCGGCTCCCGGAGGACCAATGACCAGGATGTTGTGCATTCCGGCCGCAGCTATCTCCATGGCTCTTTTGACCTCCTCCTGACCGTTTATATCGGCAAAATCACCGCATACATCCCTTTTGCCCGAAATAAGCATGAGGTTCAGATCATTTTTCACGGGTTTTATCTCCATACTTCCTGTCAGATACAAAAGCGTTTCACCGATGCTCTTTACCCCTATGACATCTATACCTTCGATGATGCTTCCTTCCTCCACATTTTCAAAAGGGACTATGTATCTTTTGTATCCCAGTCTGCAGGCTTCTATGACCATCGGCAGGATCCCCGGAACAGGCATCACCTTTCCGTCAAGACTTAATTCGCCGCAGATCATGCAGTCCTTAATTATTTGGGGATCTATCATTTCAAGCGCAGTCATCAGTGAAACCGCAACAGCCAGGTCAAAGGATGTTCCGTTCTTTCTGATATCTCCCGGAGCAATATTGACCGTGATCCTTTTTGGCGGCATATGTATGCCGCTGTTCCTCAGAGCCGTCCTGACCCTTTCCCTTGCTTCATTAACTTCCTTTGCCAGATATCCGACCATATCAAACACCGGCAGACCGTCGGATATGTCCGCCTCGACACAGACCGGTCTTGCTTCAAGTCCGGTCATGGCCAGTGAATTTACACTGCCGTACATAATAAAACCTCCTGTTTTTCTGTGAAAAAATGAGATAAAAAATGAAATAAAAAAGGAAACAAAAAAGATCTGCTTATCTGTTTGCTGACGGAGAAACAAGGCTTCTCATAACGTCCGTATTCTCCGAATATCTGACTGCCGTATCGGCATCGATGATCCCGTTTCTGTATAATCCCAGAATGGACTCATCCATGGTAAACATACCCCTGTCATGCCCTTTGTGCAAAAGAGTGCCCAAAAGAGAGAGCTTTCCGGCCCTGATGGTATTTCTGATTTCACTGTCCGCGATAAGTACTTCGTAGGCAGCTCTTCTGCTGCCTTCCTTTGTCGGGAGCAGCTGTCTGCACACGACTCCCTCAAGCGCCGAAGCAAGACGGAAAAGCGCCGAGGCTTTTTCGGATCCCTCAAAGAGATCCAGAAAACCGGCTATGACATCTCCTGCACCCGTAAAAAAGGATGCACAGAATACGAGCTTGCCGTTTTCAACAGCCCGGAATATCGCAAGGAGTTCCTTCTTCGTATCAACCCTGGATACAAATATCACATCCGGGTCCTCCCGCAGTGCACAGTCAAGAGCTTCTTCATATGAAGCCGCATCTATCCCTATCTCTCTTTGATTGACGATGGAGAGCTTGTGGTCATGAAGGTACTCTATGGGATCCTCCAGCGTAATGATATTTTTTTCCTCATTGGAATTGATCAGATCCAAAAGAGTCGCAAGTACTGTGGATTTGCCGGAGCCTGACGGACCGGATACGACGACAAGCCCCTTGTCCAGTTTTGCAAAATTCAGGACCTGTCCGGGTATTGAAAGCTGTGAAGGATCAGGCAGTACTGTATCGACTATCCTGATAGCGATGGTTATCGCTCCCCTTTGTTTATAGGCATTTACACGAAATCTTCCCTCGCCGGAGGATACGGAGGCATCGATGACTCCGTTTCTTTCAAAGGTGCTTCTCTGCTCCTCATCTATCAGATCAAGCAGCACGGCCAGACAATCCGACTGTGACATTTTTTGAAGATGTGAATCCACCAGTTTCCCGTGAATCCTGTATCTCGGAGATGCATCACAGCAGATATGAACGTCGGATGCCCCTTTTTTTGATGCATCGGAAAGCAGCCCCCGTATGTCTATCATAGATTAACGCCCATCTTTTTCAGCGAATCATGATCCATGACACAGCGGTTATCGAGAGTCTTCATCATATCCCTGATCTTGATATCACCGTATATGAGCTTCTGTCCCAGATCGATGATCTTGTTGTCCGAAAAACAAAGGATCATGGGTTCAAGCACATTGCCGGGATTTTCAGCAAGTACCAGTCCCTTTTCTCCGTTCGTCAGCTCCACACAACTGCCGGGAGCCAGGAAATTGACGCTTTGTATCAAAGCATTGACCACATCCCGGTCATACACCTCCGGATGCTCCAGCAGAAATCTGAGTGCTGAAACCTCTGACCTGGGTTCCCCGGAATCATCCATTGCGGTCATTTTGTCATAGTCATTTGCAACCAGGAGCACCTTTGCTCCCGTGACTATCTTCGGATTGTCATTGGGAACATTTGCCTTGGCATTTTCAAGCATTTTGTTGAACTGGGATACCATCCTTTTTATTGACGGTGTGGAAAGAAAGGTCGCCTCTATATCCGACTCACCCTTCCTCTGGAATGAAAGAATGACACGCTCATCCTCTGCAGACCTTTCCTTTTTTTCCAGTATCTCCGGCGGTACATCAAGCTTTCCGATATCGTGGACTATGGCAGCCACCACCGTATCATTCTGCTCGGAAAGTTTGACGTTCAGTCTGTGCGTTATCATTGCCGTGAGGATGGCAACATTGAGCGAATGCTTTGCCAGTTTGTCCTCCTTGCTCCTCAGGTTCTGCACAAAATTGATCTTGCGGTCAAGCCTGCCGTAACCTTTTATCACTGAAGCAGTCAGCGTCTGGAGCTGGCTCTGCTTGTGGCTTTCCTTGATGACCTTCAGTTCATCCTGGATAATAAAAGAGGATACCATCTGGAAGCGCTCAAACTCTATATCATCTTCGGTCATGGGCGGAACCGGCTCGGCAGGTTCAAGTATATACAATCCTATGAGTCCGAAATTCTTCACACTCTCTATACCCTGGCTTGTAAGTTTGGAATCCCTTTCGTAGAGAAGCACGCCCTTCTTGTTGTAGATCGGCTTGGCAAGCCTCATCCCCACCTTCAGGTTTTCCTGCCTGATAAACAACATCCTTATTATCCTCCCACTCGTGTTTTTCTTTACACCGGCCTCTGCTAAATCTGTTTTTTCAGAAGCTTTTCAAATTCTTCCTGAGGCACAGGCTTTGAATAATAGTATCCCTGGGCTATGTCGCAGTTTACGGACTTCAGGAATTCAACCTGCTCGATGTTTTCAACACCCTCTGCTATGACCTTCATGCCCAGCTGCTTTGACATGGCAATGGAATTTGCCACGATGACCTTGCCTCTTTTTGTATCTATGACCTCATCTATGAAGAACCTGTCGATCTTTATCACATCAACCGGAGCATCCTTAAGCATGTTCAGCGAGGAATAACCGGAGCCGAAATCATCCATCTCTATGACAAAGCCGTTCTCTTTGAGTTTTCCCATGGTCTCATAGAGGTTTTCGGTATCTTCGACAAACATGGTCTCGGTTATCTCAAGTTCAAGCATCTTCGGATCGATATCGTATTTTTTCACCAGGCCGACCAGCTCGCTGATCAGATCGGTATTGCTGATATGAAGTCTCGAGATATTGACGGAGATAGGGATATTTATTCCCTTTTCCTTGAGTTTTGACAGGTAGATGGCTGTGGTCTCCCACATATACTCATCGATCTTTTTTATGAAACCGTTGTTTTCAAACAGCGGCAAAAAGTCTCCGGGCATACGAAGTCCCTTCACGGGATGCTGCCAGCGCACCAGTGCTTCCGCGCCACAGATCCTGTTTGTCTGCAGATCCACCTTCGGCTGGAGATACATGATAAATTCATGCCTGTCCAGAGCCACCTGCATCTCGCTTTCCATCTCCGCAAGTCTGATCTGCTGAAGCCTGATACGGTCATCATATACGGCAAAATTGGTGAGGGTATTTCCCTTAATCTCCTTTTTGGCAAGCCTTGCCCTGTCGCACATCAGCCTGACGGGGATGTCCCTGTCCACGATCTTGTAAATTCCAAAGGAAAGGGTGGAACCGCTTCTTGCAGCCGCATCAAAATGAAACGCCATTCCAAGTTTTTCAATATAATCAAGGATATCCTGATCCTTTTCATATTCTATCAGCACCGAGAAATTGTCTGCCTGATATCTGCCGGCGATCCCGTCCCACGGCAGAGATTTTGTTATCTGCTTTCCGAGTTCCTTCAGGCAGTTGTTGCCCACCTCTACTCCGAACCTGTCATTAATGAGCCTGAATCTGTTGATATCTATGGCCACCATGGCAAATTCGCTCTTGTTCTTCAAAAAGATCCTTTCCATGGTCTTTCTGTAAAAGGCCTCGGAATTGTACAGTCCGGTGATCGAATCATAGTCGGCCCTGAACTCAAGTTCCGACTTGATCTCCATCTCCGTGTTCACATCCTGGATACAGCCCGTGACCCTGGTCATCCTGTTGTTCAATCCCTGAAGGGTCTGGATGGTGATGGTGAAATACAGGGCCACATCATATTTGTTCACAAGCCTCAGGGTTATCTCATGGGTGTCAGGCTCTCTCTTGACCCTTCCCACAAAATCATCAAATTTCTCCCTGTCATCTACATAGGGTACCAGGCTTTCAAGCAGCGACCACTCGTCCCTGAGTGCGTTATCGGGAATTTTGAACATCTTGTCAAAGGTGGTGCTCAGATAGTATTTTCCCTGGGGTACATCGTATTCAAACACAAAAATGCCGGTGAGTTCGTTGACATGCTCACTTCTCTCAAAATTCTGTGCCAGCTCGTTCTGGGTCTCGTTCAGATCCTTCACCTGGTCATATTTGCGTCCGGTTACAAAATCCTTGACTATATCCTGGCTCAGATCGTTTATATCCCTGGCCGTGAGAAATACCCTGTCATCTTCAAAAACCGTGTTGAAAGAATACCAGTGATAGGTTCCGTCCTGATACAAAAGACGGACCTTGGTCTCCACCGAATCGCGGCCTATCTTTGCAGCTTCCCTCAGATATGCAGGTGAGGATGCGTTCAGGAAATCCTCCCTGTCATCGGGACATACCACATTATCGTGAAAATATCTGCGCAGGTTCTCGTAGTTATCGACTCTTCTTTCAGTCATCGCAAGGATGTTGACCTCACGTATCCTGGTACAGGTGTTTTTGAGGAGATTGATATCCCAGACGATATCCTGAGTCTTGAGCATGGCCTTGTTGAAGTTTTCCATGCTTTCAGACAGCTGGTTCATATGTTTTGTGATATCTTCACGGCTTTCGGCGATGATATATACCTTGATATTGTTCCTCATCACCAGCTTTGTTGTCCTGCAGTGAACTATCCTGCGAAGCCCGGGTGAATAAACATCGGAATCCACCGACGAATTGTCCCTGTCAAATCTCTTCAAAGGACAGTCAACACACTGCTGCTTTGAACCCTTTATGAGATCATAGCAGTATCCGATGCACTCTCCGGGAATCCTTTCATTTAAGGCCTCATTTTTGTAGATCAGATGCAGCCTTTCATCAACCGCATAAGCCCATGTGTGAATGGGATTGAGTATCGTCTTTACCAGCTCTATGTCATGAAGGGAGATGTTCCTGCCGACAAATTCCTCTTCCTTTTTGATGCTGTTTGTGAAGAACATATATGTGTTCTTCCTGCTGGCCTTTGCGGCCACCAGAGCCTTGGAGGCTTTATCGTAGATCTCTGCTATGTTGAGCGTCTCATCATGAGGGACAGTGCTCATGCCAATGGCCACTGTCTGCGGGAGAACCTCCTCACTGTATACACCCCAGGTGATCTTCAGGGTGGATATCATGAGAACCGCCTTGTCACAGAGGATCTTGTCATCCTTTATGCCGTTTAAGGACGCCAGATAAATGCCGTTTCCGACATAGGCTATCAGATCAGAGTCACGCAGGGTGCCCCTTATGATCTCTTCGGATTCCGAAAGGGCTTTCTCTGCCTTTTCCCTGTTCATCAGCTCGAGAGTCCTGTAATAGGTCAGCTCTATGAGCATCAGATTTGCCACATCATAAAGAGGCATCTCATCCAGTCTCTGGCGCAGCACCGAAAAGAAGGTCATCCTGTCAGTGATCTCGCCAAAGGGAGCCTCCGCTCCATCCTCGATCTTTGTGACGGTTCCCGTCACATATTCTTCATTTCCCGAGTTTTGTGGTACAAAAAACTGAAACCAGGGATACTCTCCGTTTACATCCATCATCCTGATGAAACAGCAGGCATCATGGTCAAGACCGTCCAGATTTGAAAAATAATCTATTGCACGTTTGCAGTCATCTGCATAAACTCTCGCCCCAAGCTCAATGTTTCCCACAAAGGGCTTTATAGTCGAAAAACCCGGCAGTATGTCCTTTATGTCAGATGTTGCCGTAAACTGATCTTCCTGAAAATAATAGCGAAAATCAAAGCTTGTCATCCCGTCCCCCAAGTTTAAAAACATATATCGATATTTTATCAAAATACACTTGAAAATTCAAATACAAAAAGGCATTTTCACGGCACCTTTTGTCTCATACAAACTCGGAAAGAACAATGTTTGAAACATCCATCCCTCTTTCGGTAAAGGACAGCCTGCCGTCTTTTATTTCAAGCAGCCCTTCTTTTTCGTATTTTCCGATCGATTCTCCGTATACTTCCCGTATTTTTCTCCCGAATCGGGATGAAAAATCGTCAAGACTGATACCCGAGGTTTTTCTGAGTCCCATGATAATGAATTCCGACATGCATTCATCATCATCAAGCAGGATATCCTCCTCAAATACCGGTTCCCGTGACCTGATATATCTGTCCACATCCCTGATATTTGTATATCTCCTGTTTCCTATCCTTGATGCAGCCGATGCACCGAACCCGATATAATCCAGAAGATCCCAGTATGCCAGGTTGTGTCTGCACTCATAACCTCTTTTTGCATAGTTTGAGATCTCATACCGTCCGTACCCGTACTCTGCAAGAAGCCGCCGGGTCATACCGTAAATGGCGGATTCAGTATCCTCATCCGGCAGATCAAGGTTTTCGGCACCCTTTTCAAAAAAAGGTGTTCCTTCCTCGATGATGAGGGAATATACCGAGATATGTTCAGGGTCCATCCTGCAGACAGTCTCAAGGGATCTTTTTGCAGAGGAAAACGTTTCATGCGGGATCCCGGTTATCAGGTCCACATTTATGTTTGAGGCACCGTTCTTTCTCAAAAGATCGTAGAGATACAGAAAATCATCGAAGTCATGTATCCGCCCCAGAGCTTTCAATTCATCATCATTTGCGGACTGAAGTCCGATACTGAAACGGTTTATTCCAAGTTCCAGATACTCCTTCACCTTTCTTTCATCCGTTGTGCCGGGATTCATCTCGATGGTTATCTCGGCATCTTTTTTCAGGGTATGGCGGTCCCTGATCGTTTTTATTATCCTGCTGATATATGAGGGATCCGGAAGGGATGGAGTTCCTCCTCCGAAATAGACCGACCGTATCCTTCTGTCCGAAAGAAGCGGGCCGTAATACTGTATTTCCCGCAGGATGCAGTCAAGATATGCTCTTTTTGTATCTTCATCATATTTCCCCGAGAGGAAATCACAGTAATCGCACTTTTTTTTGCAAAAAGGCAGATGTATGTATACATGGATATCATTCATCATCCAGCTTGAGCACCGACAGGAAGGCCTTTTGGGGGATCTGGACATTTCCGATCTCACGCATCTTCTTTTTTCCTTCCTTCTGTTTTTCCAAAAGTTTTTTCTTTCTTGAAACATCACCGCCGTAGCACTTTGCAAGCACATCCTTGCGTACTGCCTTCACGGTCTCGCGTGCGATGATCCTGCCGCCGACAGCAGCCTGGATCGGTATCTCAAACAGGTGTCTGGGGATCTCCTCCTTCAGCTTTGCGCACATTTTGCTCCCCCTTTCATACGCACTGTCCCTGAACACGATGAAAGAAAGCGCATCGACATATTCCCTGTTGATGAGAATATCCAGCTTCACAAGCTCCGACCTGACATATTCCTTCATCTCATAATCAAAGCTCGCATAGCCCTTTGAACGGCTCTTTAAGGCATCAAAGAAATCGTAGATGATCTCGTTTAAGGGAAGATCATACTTGAGAAGAACTCTGGTCTCCTCCATGTATTCCATCCCCGTCTGAACGCCTCTCCTTTCCTGGCAGAGGCTTATGATAGAACCGAGAAACTCCGTGGATACCATGATCTGGGCACTCACCACGGGTTCTTCCATATAATCTATCTCGGAGCTGTCGGGAAGATTTGAAGGATTTGTCAGTTCTATGACCTCCCCGTCCGTTTTGTGTACCCTGTATACAACGCCCGGCGCAGTCGTGACAAGCTCCAGATTGTATTCCCTTTCAAGCCTCTCCGTGATGATATCAAGGTGAAGCAGTCCCAAAAATCCGCATCTGAAGCCAAAACCCAGAGCGACCGAGGTTTCGGGTTCAAAGCTCAGGGAGGCATCGTTTAACTGCAGTTTTTCGAGCGCATCCCGCAGATCCGGATACCTTTTTGTATCCGCCGGATATACACCGCAATAGACCATGGGATTTACCTTTTTGTATCCGGGAAGTGCTTCCGCGCAGGGATTGTCGGCATTTGTCACCGTATCTCCGACTCTGGTCTGGGAAAGTTCCTTTATGGATGCAGTGATATATCCCACCATTCCGGAGGAAAGCTCATCGCAGGCTATGAACCTGCCTGCTCCGAAGTATCCGACCTCCACGACCTCCTCTGTTTTTCCCGTTGCCATGAAATGTATCCTGTCGCCCGGTTTCACCGAACCGTCAAACACACGCAGGAAAACTATGACACCCTTGTAGGGGTCATAAAGCGAATCGAATATGAGGCATTTCAAAGGAGAATCCGCCGATCCGGCGGGCGCCGGAAATCTGTTTACTATCTCTTCAAGCACATCATCTATGCCTGTACCTGCCTTGGCAGAGATCCTGGGCGCATCCATGGCCTCTATGCCTATGACATCCTCTATCTCATTTGCCACGCGGTCCGGGTCCGCACTGGGCAGATCGATCTTGTTCAATACCGGAAAGATCTCCAGGTCGTGCTCAAGGGCCAGATATACATTTGCAAGGGTCTGGGCCTCTATGCCCTGGGCACTGTCAACAACAAGGATCGCTCCGTCACAGGCCGCAAGAGACCTGCTGACCTCATAGTTGAAATCAACATGGCCCGGGGTATCGATCAGGTTAAAGATATATTCCTCTCCGTTCTTTGCCCTGTATACCGTGCGGACTGCCTGGGATTTGATGGTGATGCCCCTCTCCCTTTCAAGGTCCATATTGTCCAGCACCTGGTCCTGCATCTCCCTTTCGGTCAGAAGGCCGGTCTTTTCAAGTATCCTGTCTGCAAGAGTGGATTTTCCGTGATCGATATGAGCTATGATACAAAAATTTCTGATATGATTCTGAGGAATATTCATGAGACACCCGGTGAAATAACGAAAAACAGACAATAGCGGGCCGTGAAAGCGGCCCGCAAATTCATCGAATCTGTATTGGAATTTACGCCATTCTGTTTACTGCCTTTGTCAGACGCGAAACTTTCCTGGAAGCATTGCTCTTGTGATATACTCCCTTGGAACCGGCTTTTTCGATGTCGGAAATAGCTGCCTTTAATGCATCAGCTGCCGCTGCTTTGTCCGATGACTCTATAGCGGAATAAACTTTCTTTATGGAAGTCTTCACACCGCTCCTTACGGCCTTGTTTGCTTCGGCTCTTTTCCGGCTTGTAAGTATCCTCTTTTTTGCCGACTTTATATTTGCCACGACTACACCTCCTCTTGTTTGTTGATGCGGGTCAAATGTTCATATAAGTTCATTCCCGTGATAAAAGGGAATCTGTCAATAAGCACACACAGATGGTATTTTATACCAGTTAATTCTGCTGTGTCAATAATGATTTTATATTTTGGGCTTTTTGTCCGGCTTCCTCAAAATCAAAGTTTGACGCATCCTTCACTATTCCGTTTATCAGTTCATCGATCTTTTCGTCGTCAAACTTCATCCCGGCCATTTCATCAGCCTTTCGCGATACGCCGTCCAGGTCCATATCCTCGATCATCCGGATGAGTTCATTCGTGTGCGCGACCAGCTCGTCTTTGTTTATATCGACCTTTTTTTCCTCTTCATCATTTCCCTTCATCCTGCCCCTGAGGAACTCCTCAATGGAACCGGCCACCTCATCATAAAGAGGCTTCAGTCCGGGATGATCACGGTCTATCGATTTTCCGTCATTATCCTTTGCATACATCTCAAGCATTTTTGCATAGGATGAAAGCTTTGACGCTCCGATATAATTTGCAGCACTTTTCAGGCCGTGCACGGTAATCTTGTAATTGTCTATATCGTTTTCAAGGTAAAAACGGTTTGCTTCATTGTAGGAATCCGAATCAATAAAGGTCTCCAGAAGACCGCAGTATGTATCCTCATCCCCAAGGCAGTTTGAAAGTCCGGCAGAAGCATCTATGCCCTTCAGCACCGAAAATGCTCCTTCATTTTTGATCCCGGGATCACTTCCTTCTTCAAAGACCGCATGAGCAGGTAAAGCACCTGTGCTGATGTTTTCGGAAGACGGCTTTGCCGCCTCCTCTTTTTCGGGGACGGCATTCCTGACCTTCTTGCTTTCCGGAAGCCACTTTTCCATCACGGCTGCCAGCCTGCGCAGATCGATGGGTTTTGATATATAATCATTCATTCCCGCATCGAGGAAGAGCTTGTCCGCACCCTTGATCGCATTTGCGGTCAGGGCTATGATCGGAACATTGTTGTCCGTCTCCCTGTGTCGTATATGTGAGGTGGCTTCGATCCCGTCCATCTTTGGCATCATATGGTCCATGAATATGATATCAAAGGGTTCCTCCCTGAATATCATATCAAGGGCTTCCTCACCGGAAAGTGCGGCATAGACCTTCATCCCGTACTGTCTCAAAAGACCCTTTGCAACCTCAAGATTGACCTTGTTGTCGTCAACGACCAGAGCCCTTGCCTCAGGTGCCGTAAAGGGAACCGCAAAGGCTTTTCTTTCCTCTCTTTTCAGATTGTTCGGATCAAATTCGCATACATTGTCGTCATAAACACGCTGCCTGAAGGAAAAACTGAAGGTCGATCCCTGTCCGTAGGTGGAT
>CAMVDF010000058.1 GCA_947166195.1 uncultured Lachnospiraceae bacterium | reverse complement strand
TTCGCATTCTTTTTCAATATTACTAATT
This sequence comes from uncultured Lachnospiraceae bacterium, assembly GCA_947166195.1. Lineage (GTDB taxonomy): Bacteria > Bacillota > Clostridia > Lachnospirales > Lachnospiraceae > NK4A144. The sequence continues at coordinate 11,778 of CAMVDF010000058.1, read as the reverse complement.
TCATCCGTCAATTTCTTTTTCTCTTCTGTTCCGTTTTCCGAAACTTCCTCAGGAATGCCGTCTTCGGACACTTTCTCAGAAATGCCATCTTCCGATACCTCTCCGGTTTCGGGTACAGGATCTCCTGCCGAAGGCTGCGAGACTTCTTCCGAAGGTCCGGGCGCAGGTTCATCAACAGGTTCCTTTACGGGAGTATCACCGGTTTCTGGTGTCTTCCCTGTTTCCGGCGTATCTGCAGGTTCCTGTGTATCACCCGAACGGCCGGATTCCGGAGCTGCCGGATCAGTTCCTACAGTTTCAGGCTGCTCTGTTCCCACAGGCTGCTCTGCCGCCGGCACATTCGTGTCCAGTACCTCCTCTGCAAGCACAGCGCCTGAAAAAAGCTGCGAAAAAAGAAGGACCAGAACCAAAAGTCCTGCGATCCTTCGTTTATGTGCTTTCTTATTATCTGTAATCTTCATATGCTGCGGCCTCCTTAATTACCGTCATAACCCCTTATTTATTTCCATCACTTTTTTTTGCGGACCAAAAAATCCGCACTTTATACTATTATACGACAACCCCTGCCAAAAGAGCAAAAAAAAGTTGTCAGAAGAACCTCTGACAACTTTACCGTTTTTCATAAAACCCGTTATCACTGTACTTCTGCCATTTTTTGTACATTTCTTTGTAGTTGAGCTTGATATATTGCCTGATGGTGTTCATATCCGTCGGGTTTACTGGACCGTTTCGTTCCACCTTTGTGTCTCCGTTTTCGTAAACAAAGAGCTTCGCGGAATTCTTTTCCGTCATTTCTTTGTCCGATGCATGGACATGCATGGCTTCTATGACGCACTTTGATGTGAAATAAAGGATATATCCCGCAACGATATCAGATGTGTATTTTGGCATATGCCTTCCTTCTTTCTTCCATTGCGGGTTTTATTATGGAAATATTCCTTATTACGGCATCTTTTGCCCGTTTTTCCATGCCTGTCATCATGTTTGACATCAGTACTTCGTAATCAGACAGGCGGATATGAGCCCTGGCCGATGGCCTGGACAAATTAACGACAAGAACAGTGTCCGGCTGATCCACGGCATCAGACGGAAGTACCGCCATATAGTCGGAAACAAGCAGTGCCCTGTCAATAATGCTCTCTTTTGTGCCCGCCGAAGGTTTTCCGATATGTAAATTCCGTGCAGCCAATGCCGGAACTTCGTATCCGTTTTCTTCAAAAAGATCCTTCAGATCATAGAACTCCTCTTCAAGGAAGATAATGCCACCGTCACTGTAATAGGTATCGATATGCGCTGTCATTTCAGGTGAAAGGTACCTCAGTTCCTTCAATGCTATGAGATTCTTCGGGCCCAGATATGACATGATGATACTGCCATATTCGACGGTTATCTTTCTGCCCTTATTATATATATACAACTCCGTCTCATCACCGCATCCGTACAGTGAATCCATCGACATGTCCAGGGCTTCCGACAATCCGTGCAAAACCCTTGCGGAACTGTCCTTTATATCTGTCCTCCCGTTAACAATATCCGACAGCGTACTGTACGGTACTCCCGATCTTTTTGCAAGTTCGTAAAAGGACATTTTCTTATTTTCAAGAATATCTTTTAACCTGGCCTCCCTCCGTCTGTAATTATAGCGGTACGCCGTGATAAATGTCAACAATCAAAAAAGTTATCAGGACGTCAGTGGACGTTCCTGATAACTTTTCTCAATCATCTTCTTCATTGCTCTCTGTCATGTGAATTCCAAAAAGGACATATAAAAAATCCCGTCTCTGATCAATGATCCTGATTATTTTGATTATATCTCCCTCTATCCTGTAAAAAGCGTAGTTCTTATTTGTGTATATACATTTATAATCCGTTACTATCCCAAATCTTTCAAAAAGCCTGATGTCTGTTTCGGGATATTTCTTTAATCTCTTCAGATCCTTGAATATGGCTTTCAGAATCTTCTTTTCTGTTTCAACACCAAATTCTTCATCCAGGTGTTCTTTGAGTTCCTCCAAATCATTGTACGCTTCGGGTGTTATATCCACCCTCTTCATAGATCCAGCCTCTTTTCAGCATCGTCCAACGAGATCCATCCGCCCTTTCTGGCAGAAATTTCCCCTTTTTCAAGTTCTGAAAAAAGACTCTTCATGGCACGCAGTTCATCAAGTTCTTTCATATCCACAATGGCATAATCACCTCTGCCGTTTTTTGTCAGATACACAGGATTCCCATAAGCAACCTGTTCAAGAACAGTTTTATAATTTCTCAGATCCGATACCGGTAGAATCTTTGGCATAACATCACCTCCCAAGATTCAGCATATCATAGCATGCCAAATTAGTCACTATATTTTACACAATCGATATAGTGTGCAAAAAGATGACAGGGGGACTGTCCCCCTGTCACATTTTTAATATCAATCAAAGAACCGTACCCTGATTGATGCTTTCAATACGGCGGCCAGGCTCATGGTGCCTATCTTAAAGGCGGAGGCACAACTGCCGAAGGCGCCATCCTTCCCGTTTATACGAAGTGTTGCCTTGCCCTGGCTTTTATTGTTTATATATGTCACATCGTACATGGAAGCCGGGACCGTTTTGTCTCTGACCCTCACCTCGATCACTGGTTTAACTTCTTTTCCGGTGTATGCATAAGTCATCTTTGAAAGAAGTTTATTTGAACTCAGGTCATATATCTTTGCTTTTGAAAGATCAATCTCACCTTCTTTGGCCTTCCTCACCGTATATGTTGTTTGAACGGTCTGATCCTCGAAATTACCCTTTCCCGTAACCTTCAAGGTAATGAGTTTTGATTCTCCATCCTTCAGTTCTATCTTCTTTCCGGTAATCTCGGTGTTATCCTCGTCAAAATATGCGGCTGTATATTCCTTTTTATTCAGGATTATACCGTTCAAGCGAACATACGGAGCTGACTGATATGTGGCCTTCTTTGTATAGACCATGTCTGAAGCTGTCACCGATGCGGGAGCAAAGGACGCCTTTATTATCTCAAACTTTTTGTTCTTTACAGGCTTTCTTCCCTTGTAATTTCCGATGAATTTTACCGTATATGCGGCCGTACCGACCTTTTTGTTCTTTGTATATGAAACCTTGTAATCCCTGTTCTTTTTCAGTGTCCTGGTCTGTCCGTCGAGGACAGATATAACGGCCACGGCCGGCTTCACCCCGCCGGGTGAATAAACAACGGCACCCTCTTTTGACAATTCTGCAGTTACTGCGGATGCTTTGACATCCGGTGCGATCCTGAATTTCTTTACGGCTTTGCCAGAGTAATTACCCTTTCCGACGATCGTAACCTTTGCGGTTCCTGCATTCAGATTATTTTTGTACTTTACAATATAATCCGTGTTTTCCTTCAGAATCTGTCCGGCAGCACTTTTCACCTTCAGTTCTTCAGGTGTCAAAACCTGTTTCTTTCCATTATAGACATGAGATCCGGCCTTTACGGATACAGAGATCTTTGAAGATGCCATTTCCTTTTTGGTCTTTACGGTTATACTTTCAATCCTTGTGCCTGAATAGTTGCCTTTTCCGGTTATGGTCACCTTTGGATCATTATCTGTTTTCTTGAACCTCAGACTGCCTGTCGAGCTTTCAAGAGAGAAATCTTTTGTAGTCAGTTCTCTGCCGTTATGATCAATATACGGCACAAATGTTGTATCCTCCTGTGCTGTCAGAGCAGCAACCGTTATATCGGCATCTGTTATGTTTTTTGGAAGGATATAGAATTCCTTTGTTTTCTTTCCCGTAAAGGTACCCTTGCCCGTGACAGTGACCTTTGCAGGATTACCGTTTTTATCAACATTGGTATTACCGGAGTATCCTACAGTATAATCAGTACCCTCCGTAAGCCTGATTCCGTTATTTCTGACAACGATACCCGGCACTATCTTTTCCCCGGTATATATGATCTCATAACGTTCTGATACCTTGTTGTAACTTAAAATCTCTCCGTCAGATGCGTTCTTTGAAAACTCAACGGACAGAACCTCTGCCGTGTTCCACTTCGCGTAAAGCGTCACATCCTTCTTTACGGGTGTGGCAAAATCATAAACCGTCGTCAGTCCCGCATCGGTATACCAGTTATCAAATACCCAGTCTTCCTCTTCGGGATCCTCGGGTCTTGATGCGGGATTTCCCTTGGTCACGGGCTGGTCGGATATCTTCCCGCCGTGTCCGTTCATCTCAAAGCGGACGATGGCTGTGGGATTTTCGATAATAAAGAAATGTGCTTTCTCAGATCCTTTGTATCTTCCTATCCCGTAAACCGTTACTGTCGCTTCACCGATATTGATATTGTCCGAATAGATGACAGTGAAATCGGTGTTTTCCGAAAGGGTCTTTCCTTTGTAGACCACTGTTACTTTCGGAGTCTTTGCGGTACCGTCATAGATCACCCGGTCAAATTCCAAAGTCACTGTTGCTCCGCTCACCGATGTCGTGCCGGATTCGGTCGTATTTGAATTCACGCTTATGGATGTGACCTCGACATTCTGTACGGAAACTTTTCCTTCATTCATCTGAATGACGGAATCTTCTTTCGACTGCGTTCCTTCTCCGGTAATGTTTACATCGAGATTATTCTTAGTATCTACGAGGGAAACATTATAGGTTCCATCAGCACTAAGAGGGATCTTTACTTCGTTTGCACCGGTATCCTCATTTATATCAAAGGATGCCTGTTTTGCATCCGTCTGGACAGACTGCAATAACTGCCCGTCCATGGCGCTGTAGGAAAGACCGGTACCACCTTCGGCAGTGATCTTTTTCTGACCTCCCTGTGTGTAAACGGCAGGTTTCTTTGACTGCACCTGCGAAGCCTCATTGATCATAGATGCCTTTCTCTGCTCAAAGGCTTTATCCTCTGCTTCAGCAGCTTCATCTATGATTACATTTCCGCTTGTTGATGTAACAAGGGTATTACCATTTCCGTCAGTAACATTGTAATCATTCTGTTCAACTATCATGGCCCTGCAGCGCAGACGGCATCTTAAGCGGCAGCGCAATCTGCATCTTAAGCGGCAGCGCAAACGGCAGCGCAGACGGCATCTGAGACGGCAGCGCAATCTGCATCTTAAGCGGCAGCGCAAACGGCAGCGCAGACGAACATCATTCTTTTGTGATTCTGTATATTCGGGATGCTTGGCTATTTCATCATCAGCCTCTATATCTCCCTGTGCATTGCCTTTCTGCTCAGCAAGCCTGCTCAACGCCTGTTCAAACCCTTCGGGATCATCTTTGTACTGCTCCATCAGGGCGTTTTCTTCGTCTTCGGTTATGTCAGAATCTTTGTATCCCTGATAATCACTGATCTCCTCTTTCACCTGATCCTCATTTTGGGAATAGTAGGATTGTTCTTCCTCTGAAAGAGATCCGAGATCATCCGTAAAGAGAGCTTCATCCAGACTGCTCCAATATTCCTTTCTGATATCGATCAGATAATCAGCCCAGTCATCCCAGTTGAAATCTCCTCCGTCCTTCCAGACCGCGCTGTAAATATCGTAGGGAACATATGTGATCGCACATTGGTTTCTATAGTCAGCGTTTTGTATCTTCTGAGGATCATTTCCCCAAAGGATCTGTCTGTGCATTGCAGAATTTTCAGAACAAATCTCATATGACCATGTATCGAGAGCACCATCTACTGCATTTGAGGATAACTCTATAAATCTGTCACTTTGTTCAGGATAATTGCTGTCATAAACATAAAGTCTGGCACAGCCGTTTTTTAAGGTTTCCACTCTGTAACCAAGGACTGCATGACCACCCTCGGGGCCGAAAAGACCTATGATAACAGGTTTCGATCTTTCTTTTCGAAGCGCATTTTTTATCTCCTCTGGAGTGGAATCTATTGCAAAACAATACTGGACTCTGTCATCATACTGCGAAATCTGCATGGCCTCTATGTACTGTCTCAGATCTTCGTACAGATCCTCAAATTTATCATCAGAAGGATCAGTATCAACCGGATAAATAAGCCTTAAATCTGATAAACGAGAGACATACTGGCCATATTGCCCTATGTAAGGGGTTCTTCTGCTATTTCCCGTCGGATATTCATATACATTAAACAGTCCGCTGGTGGCAGATATTCCGTAGCAGCTTCCGCCCCATTCATCATTAAAGAGTTTGAAGATATTGGAGCCCCTGCTGTCACCGAACAACTCTTTGTATCGCGACTCGGGAATATGATAATTCCAGCTTTCCTCATATCCGAGACCATCTTGTTCTCCGTACTTATTGATAAATGAATAATTCAGATCCTCAAATTTTTGAGCTGCGTATACAGCGTCTATGTCTGAAAAATATCCGGGCTGTGAAACACTGTCAACTCTGGCGTATTCCCCGTCCGTATGCCGGTCATTGTATACGGTTCCCTCATCACCCACGATATTTATACAACCGGTGAACATGTCATCACTGCTGACACTTTGATACGGAATGTTTCCGGTTTCAGAGTCTGTATATATAGTTTCAAGACTTTCACATCCACGAAACATTTCGCTGCAGTCCGTCACATCTGACAGATAAAAATATGACAGATTCACATTCTTAAGTTTACGGCAGTTTTTGAACATTCGTTCCGCCCTGTATGTAGGATCGGTGTTGTTCCTTGAGCCGTAAAAATATACACTTTGAAGATTCTCACAGCCCTCAAACATCGATGCCGTGTCAAGAATATCGGAAATATTGATCAACCGTGAAATATCCACAGTTTCAAGATTGATACACCCTGAAAACATATTCTTAAAATCCACATGTCTGCCCGGGTAATCCCAACCCGCATCAGCGCAAGTAATTGACCTTATGCCTCTGTCATTCTGAAATGTGAAATCAAGCTGCGTATCGTAGTAACCGATCGTGGCAGGAATGACAACATCCATATCCGTTCCAAGATATGAATCCAAAACTGCCACCTTGTTAATTCCGTAACTCACATAATGATACTCCCAGTTTCCGTCTTCCGTGACATCCCCCAGGACACTGAAGTAGCCCCTTGAGTTTTCTGTGTCAATGCGTGCAAACTCTTTATCAATATGATCTTCGTCATATCTTTGTCCTTTTTCTCCTTCAAGTCTGATACAATCTTTAAACATATCCTGATCACCGCGTATGTTCATGGATGTTGTATTTTCACTTACAAATATCCTTCCCAGCTGCTCGCAGCCATTGAACATTGAATTACAGTACAACATGTCATTCATATGAAATCCTGACAGATCGACTGAACGCAGACTTGGACAGTCATCAAACATATACTCGGTATTCTGAAATTTATAAGAATCGGGATCAAGCACCGGAAGTTTGACTTTTTTTAACGATGAGCAATTCCGAAAAGCGTAGTTAAATGTGAGTACTTCTTTATCCGGCTTCAGTCCGGATATATCGGCTGTCTTCAGATTTGTACAACCGTAAAAGAGGCCATAATAGCAATTAATATCATATTCCCAATTAACGCCAGATCCGCTTTGTTTTGTGACATTTTCCGATATGATAACATTTTCAATTTTTTCGTTTCCATAAAAAGGGTCCACGCCGAGTACAATATCCTTGCCAGAGTCTTTATCTTTTGCGGGAACATATATATCAGGTTCTTCACCGACATACTCTTTAAGTATGATCATGCTTCCTTCTTCCTGAATGCTCCAGTCACTAAGATTAAATGTATAATCTGCTCCCCCGGCATTTTCCTCATTTCCTTCATCCCCTGCTGATTCCTCGGATAAGGTTTTCGGTGTAACTTTGTTTCCGTCCTCAGACACAGTTTCATCGGGATCTGCAGTTTCATCATCTGACACGGTTTCCTTTGATACAGGTTTTTCGGTCTCCGGCTGTGATACTTCTCCCGATGCCGGATCTTCTGTTTCATCTCCACCTGTCTCAGGTGCAGCAGCTTCCGGTCCGGATACCTCTCCTGCCGTCTCCTCTGCTGCAGGCTGCGGTACCATTTCATCTGCAAATACAAACCCCGTAAATAACTGTGACAGCAGTACCGTTGTCAGTAAAAATGCAAGTAACCTCTTAACCCTCATGCGTTTCATGATACTCCTCCAAAAAATGATCCTTAAATAAACTCCATTTTCTTATACGAAATGTTTTTAAAAAAGTACAATAAATCGATCAAACTTTAATACACAACTGACCATAATGATCAGTTGTGTTGTTTAATGTACGGCTGACACTGAAACCATGCTGCACATTTTGTACCTATGGGTCTTATCTCATTCTCCCCAGTAATCCTCGGTTTCCCGGGATGTGGTCTTTATTCCGAACAGATCCACCATGAAATCCTCACGCTCGTCGTATATGTTCACAACATAAAGACAATCCGGTTCTATGCGGTAGAAGACATAGTTCTTGCTGCCAATATACACAGGCAATCTGTATCCACCCCATACATGTCACGAACCGAAACACCCTGTTGCTCATATTCGCGTAACGATCTGACACGACTACCAATCTCTTTGATCACCTTTTTCCTGACATCTTCACCGAACTGAAAGTCAAGATACTTTTTAAGTTCCCGCATTTTTTCGGTGTAATCGGGGGAATACTTTAATTTCTTCAATCTATAATCCCCATCTCCCTGTCAAAGTCATCAGCATCAATCCATCCCTCACGATTGGCGCGTTCCTCGGCTCTTCTAAGATCCGCAGCCAGTGCTCTGGCGTTTCTAATCCTGTCCAGCTCATCTGCCTCTGCAACCGTCATGATCGTATATGCTCCATGACCGTTTCTTGTAAGATAAACACGTCTTTTTTTATCAACTTCTTTAAGAACTTCTGTATAGTTCCTCAATTCTGAAATAGGCAATATACTTGGCATAATACGCATTCCTCCCGTCTAAATGAATATCCGAAATCAATTGTATAATTCAACAAGAGATTTACCTTTACAAGCATATTCGCATGTTTATTTACATGTTATTCCTTCGCTTTTAACCCCAGCGCACGCATGATATCCAGAGGATCCAGGTCTTTAAGGCTTGCCGCGCCTATGGTGAATTTCTGGGTCTTGCTTCCGTAGGAGGCTTTTCCGTCACCTGTGACGATGAGTGTTGCCTTGCCTTTGTTTTTGTTGTTGAGGTAGCCTACGCTGTAGGTCTTGTCATCTACCTTCGTCCCACTCTTCCGCTGCATCCGTTTATACCGGTGTGACAGGGGGACAGTCCCCCTGTCACATCTATCCGTTTTCCTGTACATTTCTCAAAAGATTGTAGGTTTCCTGATATGTGTCGTGTCTGCCTACCTTGAGCAGATATTCTATGTCCCTGAAGACATCCTCGTTCTCAAATATCTCCAGGAGCCAGGGAGCGTATCTGGTGCCGCTTCCCTCCTTTAATTCCTCAACATAATCTCCCAGGTTCTTTCCCCTGTTGTAGCTTCGGCCGACGGTATCGGTTGCTGCATCCAGACAGTCGGCGCAAAGGACTATGTCTATGACCGGCTTGTATGGACTGTCAGCTGTTTTGAAGTCGAAGGGATAACCCTTGCTGTCGTCGTACCACTTGTGGTGTCCTATGGCCACATCCGCATAGTTCTTTGTGGATTCATGGCTTCTCAAAAACTCTCCTCCGGTGACCGGATGGGTTTTTATGATATTGAATTCAAGATCCAGCAGCTTCCTGCCGTAAACAAAGATGGTGTCTATGATGCTGATCTTTCCGAAATCGTGACAGAGTGCCGAATGGTAGGTATAGGAAAGGATCTCATCCTTTTTCTCAAGCACATCCTCCTTTGTTTTGCATCCCGGCATGCCGATGAAGATCTCGGGTCTGATCCTCATTATGTGATAGGCAAGCCTTTCCGAAATCTGTCCCACCATCCTTGAATGGACATATGTGGGCGGATGCATGGCTGCAAGGCACTGCAGCACAAATTCCTCAAAGGAAACACCACTGGGAATCTCAATGAAATCCGTTATTATTATGGTGAAAAACTCGAGCAGGAATGACATGACGCCTGTGTTTGGTATGCGGAAAAGGTAGGCGGAAAGGCCCTGATACAGGGTTTTGATCAGGGTCACATCCTCGGCGCTCAGGTTTTCGCGATCTATCAGGCAAAGGGTCTCAAGGGGTATGAGAACATTCTCGCAGCCGCCGTCAACGGAAAAATCGATCCTGTCTCTTTTTCTGTATCTGTCAAGCAGAAAAGCCCTGTAATCCTCTTTTGACATCCTTCCGCCGAGGCATCTGCTGCGGGCCGCGTGGACCGGATAGAAAGAGCTTCCCGGTATTGAACCGAAATACTCCGGGTTAACCGCAAAAAGACGGTCAAGCTCATCCGCCCTGTCGCATATCTTTTCAAGCAGATCCGGTGCAAAGCCCCTCGCATTGAATATATCCGTACACTGCACATAATACTCAAGAACCCTGTATGTGAAATAGTCCCAGTCAAACTCCGGCACTGCCTCGTGGTAGAACATATCGCTTGCCACCGACATCATGGTGTCAAGGATCTCGATATTCCTCCTGTTTACCGCATCATCACCGGATGTACGTTCAAAAAAGGAGGTCATGAACCTGGCATCTGTCAGGACCATCTCACGGCATTCCATGTCTGTTATGGTCAGAAAGATGTCCTTGTCGAGCATGGAAAGGAACGCATCTCCAAGTTCTATACCCTTTTCCTTGTAGGACTGGCTGATCTTTTCATCGGTAAATATCCTTTCCGTCATGTTCATCATGGAATAGCAGACTATGATCTGCTCATCCATTTTCCGGATCTTTGAATTGATATCCTCCGATTCCTCCACATCCTTCAAAAGACGCTCTCCGATGAGAAATGCGATGGGCAGGTCCAGATTTTCAAAATCCTCATTATCTCCCGCCACATTCAAAAGGGTGTCTGCCAGTTCTTCAAGTTCGCTCGAAAGATCACTGTCAAGAGCTTCTTCGGAATCAAGCAGTGGATAGAGCATGCTGTCAAGCATTTCGCGGTTGATGGCTGCCAGTTCGCCTATCCTTTTGAAATTACTGCTGAGCCTTTCGCTGTAGCTTTCGGCGCTGTCGCTTCTTTGAATGCTTGGCGAGGATAGAATGCGGATGTCCGACATCCTCTTTGCGTATTCTTCAAATTCTTTTTTGATCGATCCAATTTCCATAATGCACCACCGTTATGTTATTTTCCAAATATCACCTTTAAGATATCTTCAAACTTCCTCACTCCTATATTGAAGTTTCCTGTCTTTGTGCCAAAGGCCTTTTTGCTGTCGCCTTCGATGATGATGGTGGCCTTGCCGCATTCTTTGTTGTTGAGGTATTTCACCTTGTAGTTTTCTGCAGGTACCACGATCATCTCAGAGCCGGATTTCACCTTTACATCGATTGCAGGTTTTACTTCCCTGCCTGTGTAGTCCGCCTTTTTGAGGAGCTCGTTGGAGCTTTGTGTGTAGATCTTTGCATCGGTAAGGTTGAAGGCTCCTTCAGGAAGGGCATTTACCTTGAAGCTTCCGGTTATGGTCTCATCCCTGAAGTTTTTCTTTCCGGTGACCTTTACGGTGATGGTGGCAGGCAGGTCGCTTTCTGCGAAGGCCAGCTTCTTTCCGGTGACATCCTCATCACCCCTGAAGTATTTTACAGTATAGTTTTCGGGTTTGATCACTGTGCCGTCAAGCTTTACATTCACCTGTGTATTAAGCTTTGCAGGTGCCAGATATACTGTGTCAAAGGCTTCTGCCAGGGCTTTGCTCATGGGTGCTGCACTGATCTCAAACTCTCCCGTCTCCTTCTTTCTGCCCTTGTAGTTGCCTTTGAAGG
>CAMVDF010000057.1 GCA_947166195.1 uncultured Lachnospiraceae bacterium | reverse complement strand
TCGAGTACGCTGTCTGAGCGCTTTTTGCGAAGACCCGCGGCGGAGACGGTTTTGTATATCAGACGACGGACGAGCTTAGAACAGGACGAGCCGTTCTCAAAACATATATGATTCTGCAGAGGCTGACAAGGTTTTATTATTCCCCCATCCGATTGACGGGATATCCGCCCTGTGGTAGAATTTGGCAGGTGAATTAGTTATAACAAACGGAGAGAAAAAATGGCTTTATTAGAGATCAGAAACCTCAGTGTGAGCGTTGATGACAACGCGATCCTCGAGGATATAAACCTGAGCATCGGAAAGGGTGAGACCCATGTTCTCATGGGACCCAACGGTGCCGGAAAATCAACACTTGGAAATGCCCTTATGGGAAATCCCGCCTATGAGATAACCTCGGGCAACATTTATTTCAACGGTCTTGACATCAGGGAAGAGACCGCCGACAAAAGGGCAAAGGCCGGGATGTTCATGTCCTTCCAGAATCCGTTGGAGGTTCCGGGCATCAGCCTTTCATCCTTCATCAGAAATGCCATCACCCAGCAGACGGGGCAAAAGATCAAGTTTTCGCAGTACAGACAGGATCTGGCAAAGAACATGGAACTTTTGAACTTTGATCCCTCTTACAAGGACAGGGACCTGAACGTGGGCTTTTCAGGAGGAGAAAAGAAAAAAGCGGAGATCCTCCAGCTTTTGATGCTCAAACCGAAGTTTGCCATCCTGGATGAGACGGATTCGGGTCTTGATGTGGATGCGGTGCGGACTGTATCCGAGGGAATCAGGGAGTACCAGAGGTTTGAGGACGGCGCCCTTCTTATCATAACACATGCTACCAAAATACTGGAATCGCTACATGTGGACAGGACCCACATTCTGGTGAAGGGAAGGATAGTCGAAAGCGGCGACGGATCACTGGTAAATGAGATCAACGAAAACGGATTTGAGAAGTATATGGCATAAGCGTTTTTATTATGGAAAAAGAAAGAACCGAAGTAAACGATATAGACAGAAGCATATATGATTTCAGGGACTCCGAGGAGGGCTTCTACAAGGTAAAGGAGGGGCTGACGCCTGCGATCGTGGAGCAGATCTCAAAGGAGAAGCACGATCCCGGGTGGATGAGGGAGTTTCGCCTGAAAAGTCTTGAAATCTATGAAAAACTGAAGGTTCCCGACTGGGGGCCTGATATCAGCGGGCTGAACATGGATGACATCGTCACCTATGTACGCCCTAATACAAAGATGAGCGCAAAGTGGGAGGAGGTCCCCGAGGATATCAAAAACACCTTTGAAAGGCTTGGCATTCCCCAGGCCGAAAGGGAGAGCCTTGCGGGAGTCGGAGCCCAGTATGACAGCGAGCTTGTTTATCACAATGTGAAGGATGAGGTAAGCAAAACGGGTGTTGTCTATACAGATATGGAAAGTGCCCTCACCGGGGAATATGAGCAGATGGTGAAGGATCATTTCATGAAGCTCGTTCCGCCCACGGATCACAAATTTGCCGCACTTCACGGTGCTGTCTGGTCGGGAGGCTCCTTTGTGTATGTACCTCCGGGAGTGAAGCTGGACATCCCGCTGCAATCTTATTTCAGGCTGAATGCGGCAGGCGCCGGGCAGTTTGAACATACGCTCATCATAGTTTCGGAGGGGGCTGACCTGCATTTCATCGAGGGGTGTTCCGCACCGAAATATAATGTGGCAAATCTCCACGCGGGCTGTGTTGAACTCTATGTGGGGAAAAATGCACATCTGCGTTATTCGACCATAGAGAACTGGTCGAAGAATATGTACAATCTGAACACCAAGCGGGCCATATGCGCGGAGGGCGCCACCATTGAGTGGGTGTCCGGCTCCTTCGGCTCGCATGTTTCCTACCTCTATCCGTCGAGCATCCTCAAGGGCGATGATTCCCATGCGGAATTTACGGGCATCACCTTTGCGGGAAAGGGGCAGAATCTTGATACCGGCGCCAAGATGGTGCACATCGGAAAAGATACATCCTCTTTTATTAACACAAAATCCATCTCAAAGGACGGAGGCATCAGCACCTACAGGAGCTCGGTCACCGTGATGCCTGATGCGGAGAATGCAAAGGCCTCGGTATCCTGCGCTTCACTGATGCTTGATGATATATCCAGATCCGATACGATCCCTGCCATGGACATCAGGACGGACAGGGCCGATATCGGACACGAGGCAAAGATCGGCAGGATCAGCGATGATGCTGTCTTTTATCTGATGAGCAGGGGGATCGGCGAGGAGGATGCAAAGGCCATGATCGTCAGCGGCTTTGCAGATCCCGTTTCAAAGGAGCTCCCGCTTGAATATGCGGTCGAGATGAACAATCTCATCCAGCTTGAAATGAAAGGAGCCATTGGCTGATGGAAAGCAGGCAGTTAAAGATGAAGATAAATCCCATAGCATCGCCTACCTGGAATTTCCTGAGGCTCAATGATGTTCCGATAGACGAGACGGTAAAGCTGAACGGGAGAGGAAAGAGCATCATCCAGAATATCCCGCCGAAGGTGATGGTCAGCAGCGGTTCCTGCAGGGAATGCGGAGAGTGTGAGGCTGCCACTTATGATGACCTGAGGCAGATGAATACCGGTCTTGGCAGGGAAGCGGATGACTTTTTTGATGAGGTCTGCGACGATGTGCTCCACATCCGATCGAGGAAAAATGCAAAGGTTTCCGAACCTGTCTGCATCAGCTACACCTTTGAGGACGGGGATGCAAATGCCATGAGGCAGGAGATCATTGCCGAGGAAGGAAGCAGCATCACCGTTATCATGGATTATACCTCGGGAAGGAAGGATAAGGGCTTTTTTGGTGTGCAGACAAAGCTGAAGGCCTGTGAAAATGCCACCATCCGTCTTATCAAGATCGAGCTTTTGGGAGACGGATTCCTGCACTTTGACGGGATCGCAGCCGTTGCGGGACGGGGCGCGAAAATAGAACTGCTTCAGATGGAGCTTGGCGGAGGCAGGAATTTTGTCGGCGTGAACACGGACCTTGAAGGGACTTTGAGCACCTTTGAGGGAAACGGCGCCTTCCTTTGCCTGAATGAGCAGAAGCTTGACATGAATTATTATATCGGACACCGGGGTAAAAAATCGGAAAGCACGCTTGCCGTCAAGGGTGCCCTGCGCGACAGCGCTTCAAAGAATTTCAGGGGTATCATCGACCTGAAGCACGGAGCAAAGGGTGCAAAAGGCGACGAGCAGGAAGAGACCCTGCTGCTTTCGGAGGGTGTCCATAATAAAACCCTGCCGGTGATCCTCTGCGACGAGGATGATGTGGAGGGAAGCCACGGAGCCACCATCGGCCGGCTTTCAAAGGAAACACTCTTTTATATGCAAAGCCGCGGATTTTCAGAGCATGAAGCCGAGGTTCTGATGGCAAAGGGCCAGCTGAACTTTGTCAGGGACCTCATCGGAGACGAAAAGAGCGTCGGCCGTATCCAGCATTATATAGAGGAGGTATTCGGGGATGACAGATAATAAATACAGGGCGGATTTTCCCATATTTGAAAAGCATCCCTGCGTTTATCTTGACAGTGCCGCAACCGCGCAGAGGCCAAAATGCGTCATAGAGGCCGAAAAAGAGTTTTACGAGACCATGAACGCAAATCCGCTGCGGGGGCTCTACGACCTTTCGGTGAAGGCTACCGATGCTTACGAAAGATCAAGGGAGGAGGCGGCTTCCTTCATAGGAGCCTCGAGTCCCGATGAGATCATATTTACGAGAAATACAAGCGAATCCCTGAATCTGGTGGCTTACAGCTATGCGATGGACTTTCTGAAGCCCGGGGATGAGATAGTAACAACTGTTATGGAACATCATTCAAACATGCTTCCATGGCAGATGGCGGCAGAAAAGACCGGAGCAAAGCTTCTGTATCTCGAGCCCGATGAGGAAGGCAGTTTCTCCGATGATGAGATAATGACAAAGATCAACGACAGGACGGGACTTGTGGCCATAGGACATGTGTCAAATGTGCTCGGCTGCGTCAATCCCGTCAGAAAGATCGCTGACAGAGCTCACAGATTCGGGGCTGTTGTAGTGGTGGACGGAGCCCAGTCTGCTCCCCACATGAAGGTTGACATAAATGAACTGGGAGCGGATTTCTTTGCTTTCTCCGGACACAAACTCATGGGTCCCATGGGCATTGGAGTGCTCTACGGCAGGAGAGAGCTGCTTGAAAAAATGCCTCCCTTCCTGACAGGCGGAGAGATGATAGAGAATGTGACCCTGAAGGGGGTTACCTATGCTCAGATCCCCCACAAATTCGAGGCCGGAACCGTAAACGCCGCAGGTGCGTACGGTCTTGCAGCTGCCATCAGATATATCAAAGATATCGGTTTTGACGAGATCAGAAGGACAGAGGATGAGCTTTGTGAAAGGATATTTGAGGGTCTTTCAAAATCCCCTCATATCCACATCCAGGGCTCAAAGGATCCCCAAAAGCACAACGGGATCGTATCCTTTACAATAGATGATGTCCATCCCCACGATATAGCCAGCATCCTTGATGCTGACGGCGTAAATATCAGGGCCGGACATCACTGTGCCCAGCCTCTCATGGACTTTCTCGGGGTGCAGTCCACCGCCAGAGCCAGTATTTATCTGTATAATGACGAACAGGATGTGGCAGCTTTTGTTGAAAAAACCCTGAATGTGAGGAGGTGGCTCGGACTTGAGTCTTGAATCCGTATACGGGCAGGTACTAAACGAACACAACCTGCATCCCTTTCACAAGGGAGAGACAGAGGGCGCGACACTGATGCTTGAGGGAAAGAATCCCACCTGCGGGGATGACATCTTTTTACAGCTGAAGGTTTCGCCTGAGGGAATAATAGAAGACGGCAGCTTTCAGGGCGCAGGTTGCGCCATATCCCAGGCTTCGGTTGACATAATGCTAGATCTGGTCATAGGGGAAACGAAAGAAAGAGCCATGGAGCTTTGCGGTGAATTCATGAATATGATCCAGGGAAAGGCCACGCAGGAGGAGATCGACGACCTCGACGAGGCCGGAGCCCTCAAGGATATCTCGCATATGCCCGCCAGAGTCAAATGCGCGGTCCTCGGCTGGCACACCATGGAAGAAATACTCAAAAAATAACAACTGTGTGGGACGGGGTGCTAAACGTCCTGTGGACGTTTGCTTAGCACCGACCGGAGCGGAGCGGAGACCGTTTCTCTGTCCCACAATTATGTCTACCTATTCGAACAGTGCCTCACGACATATATTTTGTTCACGGCTCGTCCGGTTCTAAGTTCACCGTTCGCCTGATGAACAAAACCGGCTCCGCCGCTGTTCTGCGCCTGAAAAGCGGCGCAGCCTTCGTGCTCGCCGGTTTATCAGTCTCCGGTTCGCTAAGAACCGACGGCTTATTGTTCACAAAATATATGTCGTAAGGCACTGTAATGTATCACGATAGTTAACATAAAAGTGGGACAGAGAAACGTCCCCTGTCCCACCCTGTCCCACACGAGCGTTACTGAATTTTACAGGTAATCGTTTATGAAGCTTCCGGCTGAGCCTTTGTCGATGGATCCTGACGAATTGTACTGTGAATACGACGAAAGCTTGTTGTCAGCAAGCGAAGAGATCACATTGGCTTTGTTTGCGACTGCATCCGCGTAGGATCCGGTTCCCGAGAACAGGCTCTTTATCGAATTGATGTCCGCGGTCTTGAACTTATCCTCATCTATTGAAAGATTTCCGTCACTGGAAAGCGAGATCC
Source organism: uncultured Lachnospiraceae bacterium (assembly GCA_947166195.1). Taxonomy (GTDB): domain Bacteria; phylum Bacillota; class Clostridia; order Lachnospirales; family Lachnospiraceae; genus NK4A144. Next base: position 6,142 of record CAMVDF010000057.1, on the reverse strand, counting down.
CCACACTCTTTAACAGGTTTTTGTTCTTTGAGGTCAGCTGCACGAGGCTCAAAGTCCTTGTTGATACGGCGCCCGAGTCGATGGAAGCACCGGCGTTGACGGTGGAATTGTAGCTCTTTACGAAAGCGGACGCTTTCTCATAGATCCCGTCCATATCATAATCAGAATCCTCTGTGGTTCCGTCCTTTTTTGTGACCTTGAAGGATCCCTTTGCATACAGAGAAGAAGAGGTCAGCGCATCCGCATCCTTTGCAAGCGCAGCGGCATTGCCCTTCACCCTTGTGTACACGCCTTTATTATCATCGGCTTCCTCGGCCTTGTAGGTCTTTTCCTGCTTTGCATAGTAAGCCTTCAAAAGCTTGCCGTACGATCCGTTTTTGATGCTGGAATAATCACCGAAGAGACTCTCAAGCGAATTTCCGGACCCCGAATTGTTCACGGATGTCCCGAAAGAAGAAAAAAGGTTCGAATAATCGTTGTTTATCCTTGACATATCACCACACTCCTTATGATCATCACCCTTCTTGGGGTAATAAAAACGGCGTCCCTGCCGCAGCCGATATTATCATTCTTAACCATTATATCGACAAAATACGCATAAAATCAATGCTTGTATTGAAAAAAATCCAATAAAATCCCAAAAATAAGCAAAAAAAGGTTTTACTTATCGGATTTATCTGTTATAATCGCATTGTTGATATCCCTTGACAGGGAAAGATTTAAGAAAAAAGGAGAAAAAAACATGAATAAGACAGAACTTGTTGAAGCTATCGCAAAGGAGAGCGGACTTTCAAAGGCTGATGCAACAAAGGCGCTCAATGCTTTTGTTGATGTTACCGGTGCTGAGCTCAAGAAGGGCGGCAAGGTTCAGCTTGTAGGCTTCGGAACCTTCGAAGTTACCAAGAGAGCTGCAAGAAAGGGCAAGAATCCCCAGACCGGCGCTGAGATCAAGATCCCTGCTGCAAAGGTAGCAAAGTTCAAGGCAGGCAAGGCTCTGAAGGATACAGTAAACAAGAAGAAATAATAAATATTACGGACTTACGAAAGCCCGGGGCATCGCCCCGGGTTTTTTATAGCAGGATAATAAGAACATCTTTGGGAGGACATCATGGTTACAAGAAAAGACAGAAGCAGGTCACAGAGAAGCGATGTAATAAGAACGAGAAAGGCCATAGAGGACGCGTATCATTCGTTGCTGTTTTCAAAGCCCTATAACAAGATCACGGTCACGGATGTCATAAATGAGGCAAACATCAGCAGAGGAACGTTTTATGCCTATTTCAGCGACATAAAGGATCTGGGAGACTGTGTCGAGGAGCAGATCATCAGCCGTCTGAAAACACTTGTCGAAGGAGCTACGGACAGCAACCTGATGGAAAACCTCAGGCCGATGGTAAAAGTTATAGCCTCGGACATGGAAATGCACAGGGACAGGCTTCGGATCCTTTTTGAAAAAAATGACGGGGCAAGACTTCACGAAAAACTGAAAAGCAGGCTGAAGGAGTGCCTTGCAGAGGAGTTTACAAACATCAGGCAGCCCGAAAGGAAAATCCTGGTATCCTGCATCCTCGCATCGGTACTTGATACCTGTGTTGAATGGGTAATAAATGAGGACAGCTGCGACATTGAAATCCTTGTGGACAGCATCACCGGTTTTTTGTCTGAAGGCGTCGAATACTTTAATATAGGCTGAAACGGAGGAAACACTTGCCCGGAAAAGAAGTTGACATAACTCAAACAGTCATATTGATCCCTTCCCTGAACCCCGATGAAAAGATGATCAATCTCATCAAAAACCTCAGGGAGGGAGGTTTTTTGCACATAGTCTGTGTGGATGACGGCTCGGCAGAGGAATACAGGCATTTCTTTGACGAAGCAAAGGAACTGGGCTGTGATGTGCTCCGTCACTGTGTGAACATGGGAAAGGGAAGGGGCATCAAGACCGGTCTCAATTTCATCAGGAACACCTATCCGGATTCCCCGGGTGTCGTGACCGTCGATTCCGACGGACAGCATTCGGTGGAGGATACCATATCCTGCGCAAAGGCCATGATCGAAAATCCCGGCAGCGTCATCTTTGGCTGCAGGAATTTCAAAGAGGAAGGAGTACCCTTCAAAAGCTATTACGGAAACACCATCACACGGTCGGTAATGAAGCTGTTTTGCGGCATATCCCTCAGCGACACCCAGACAGGACTTCGCGCCGTTCCCCAGGATCTGATAGAGACCTTTGTGAACACAAAGGGTGAGCGCTACGAATACGAGATGCAGCAGATCCTCCTGTGCAAAGAGGAGGACATCCCCATCACAGAGGTTCCGATAAAGACCATATATATAGAAGAAAACAGGGGATCCCACTTCAATCCTCTTACGGATTCGATAAAGATCTACGCTCAGTTTGGCAGATTCATCTTTGCTTCCCTGTCTTCCTTCTTGGTTGACATAATTTTATTCACTCTCTTTGTAAAGCTTTTCATAACACCCTTTGGAGAGGGGGAGAGATACATCCTCATCTCAACGGTCCTTGCGCGTGTCATATCCGCAGCCTGGAATTTCCTGATCAACAGGAAGGCCGTGTTCCACGCAAAGACCGGTATAATAAAAAATGCCGCAAAATACGCCCTTCTGGCCGTATGCCAGCTGGCTTTGAGCGCACTTTTGGTGACACTGCTCTTCAGGATCACACACATCAATGAGACTGTCATAAAGGTAATAGTCGACAGTATCCTCTTTCTGGTCAGTTTTCAGATCCAGAGAGAAGTGGTTTTCAAGTAAGGTTACATAATATGTCAAAAGTACACAGCAGCAAAAAGAAACATGCAAAACAGGTGGTTTCTTTTTTGCTGTCTTTTATTATCATCTTTACGGCCCATCCCCTTTCATTTGCATACGGAGCAGAGGAAAAAGCGGTTGACATAATTCATAATACCCTCGTTTCCGGGGATGATATAGTTGACATAAGTTCAGATTCCGCCGCCTCCGGCAACGAACCGTCCGGTGCGGAGGAGACCGGTACCGTCTCTGATAATGAGCCTTCCGGTACGGAGGAGACCATCCCTGTTTCAGACAACGAAACAGTTGACATAAGTTCAAACTCTGCGGTCTCCGCTGATACTGTCAGTGGTGAACCGGTAGAGAACATCCCCTTCGGAGCCTTTGATGATGATATCGAGATAGAAAATCCCGAGCCGCTTGAGGAATTCAAAACCCCGGTATCGGAGGGGGAGGACATGGAACGGGCAGGGTCTGCATCCATCATGTCATATGGCATACAGTCCCTTACGTCGGAGATACCGGGCTATGCCATATCCTACAACGGTATAGCGGAGGGGCTTTTGCCCGATTTTTTGCGACATCAGGGCAATTCATCGCTTTGCTGGGCTTTTTCTGCGGCGCTTCTTGCGGAGGTTTCCATGATAAAAAACAGACTTGCCCCGCGAAGCGTTCATTATTCGGAGGATCAGATCGGATACTTCTTTTATCATCATCAGACAGATCCTCTGGGAGGCACGGTCAGCGATGAGACCATCATAGTGCCATCCTATGCTACCTATTATAACAGGGGCGGAAACAATTTCTTCACCAACTGGAGTATGGCTGCCTGGACCTCGGTGAGAAACCAGATTGATCTTCCCTTCAGGAACAGCGCCTATACCGTAAGTGAAGTTACCTCCGACCTTGCCTACAACAGTGTGGCACATATGCAGAATTCCTACTGGTTTGACATGGGCTCTACGGGAGATGATATTTCCTATGTCGAAAATGTAAAGGAGCTTGTCTACAGGTTCGGAGCCGCATCCGTCATAATCGATTCGAATACCGCCAGAAACAAAAATCATGCAGCCTACAATATTACTGGGGGAGGCGGACACAATGTTTCCATCATAGGCTGGGATGACAATTTTTCCGCTGATCTGTTCTCCACAAGGCCGCCCGGAAACGGCGCCTGGTACATCAGGGACAGCTACGGCACCGACAGCAATCGGGATGAGAACGGCTGCTACTGGATGTCATACTATGATGGGAGCCTTCGCCGCTCAAATAACAAGGCCATAGCCTTTGATTTTGAAAGCGGTGACAATTATGATAATAACTACCAGTACGATGGCGGGACCGGCGGATCGATCCTGTCCTGGACCGGAACACGGGCAATGGCCGCAAATGTCTTTACCGCCAAAAATGATGAGGTGCTTGAAGCTGTGGGCTTTGCCCCGGCTGTGGCGGAGTCCGGCTACAATATAAGCGTTTATAAGCTGGTCTCGGCCTGCGATGCCCCTGACAGCGGCACGAAGGTATCAACGGTAACGGGATCCACCCGTTACGTGGGTTACAGAACCGTTCCCCTTTCCCAAAAAGTGAGTCTCAGTGCGGGACAGACGTATTCCGTGGTGGTGGACATCACCGGAAAGGGGGAAAATGCCAGGCTTTTTATTGACGCCGATTATGATGCAAATCCCGATCCGGCAAAAAACTGGCTGAGCGTTAGACCTTCCACCTCCGCAAACCAGTCCTACATCAGATCCGAATCCTCCTGGGCTGACATGCACGGCTACAACGGCAGATACCGCACCTTCAGGATCAAGGCCTACACAAACAATGCCGATGACATGAGGGCTTCCTACGAGCTTCTTGATACCGATGATTACACCTATGACGGCAGTACGGAGCACAGGGTGAGGGTCACGGTCAGCGGCAGCGACGGCACGCCCATGACAGAGGGCACAGATTATTCCGTGGAATACCGCAACAATGTAAAGGCCGGGACTGCAGGGGTTTCCGTGAACTCCCTGAACGGGAAAAGCATCGGAAACAGGTATTTCTCCTTCAGTATCGCACCCAGGAGCATTTCGGAGGACTTTATTGCTTCGGTTTCGGATGACGTCTACACGGGAAGTGCACGCAAACCCGCGGCAGCATTATCCGATAACCTGCTCGGAACCTTGAAAAACGGCGTTGATTACAGGGTCAGCTACAGTGACAATGTAGATGCGGGGCAGGGACTTGCCACCTTGTACGGCATCGGAAACTACACCGGGAGCATCACCCGCGGTTTTATTATAGAACCCAAACAGGCGGATTTTGAGATCTCGGGTGTTGAAAAATGCACATATACGGGAAGGGAACTGACCCCCTCCTTTGAGGTTTCCGATCCGGATATTGAAGAATACCTGGTTGAAGGGGAGGACTATACCTGCGCGTATTCGGAAAATATCAATGCAGGCAGGGGCAGGGTAACCCTGACGGGCATGGGAAATTACAAAGGCGCTGTCACCCGTTACTTTGACATTGGACAAAAGGATGCTGCCTGCTTTGAAACAAAGCTTGCCTCAAGCCTGCAGTATACAGGAGAGCCCCTTACTCCGGAACCGGAGGTTACGGACCGGGATCTGGGGACCACGCTCAAAAAAGGCGTTGATTATACGGTAAGCTACAATGATAATATAAACGAAGGTGACGCAAAGGTTTACATAAATGGAATCGGAAACTATACCGGAAGGATAACAAAGACTTTCTTTATTTCATCCGCTCCCGTAAAGGAACTGAAGATCGAAAAGATAGCAGACCAGCGCTTTTCACCGGGAGTTACACAGATCAGGCCAAAGGTCAGGGTCACCTGCGGTGGCACGGCCCTGGTGGAGGGCAGGGATTACTTTGTTAGTTATGTAAACAACGATCGGGCGGGCAATGCGACCGTCAGTGTATCCGGAATCTCAAGGACCATATATGACAATTCAAAGGCTTCAGCTCAGTTTGTGATTCTTCCTTATTCTCTCAAGGGCGCAGTCATTGAGGGTATCGGCGACAGGCTTTATGAGGAAGGGAAGGACTGGTCGCAGGCGGGGCTGCATGTAAATGTCCTTGCAAAGTCTACGGTTACGGGTGAATATGTCACCCTGGTGCAGGGCAGTGATTATGAGATTTCCTTTGATGATGAGACAAAGATCCCCGCAAAGGCGGGAAAGAAAGTCTTTTATTATATAAAGGGCATAGGAAACTACAGCGGTTCCCTGAAAAAATCGTTCACCGTCAGGGATTACATACCGTTTTCCGACACAGGGCATTTTGAGATGAGTCTTGAAAAGGACGGATATGTCTACGACGGGACGACTTTCTGGCCGAAGGCGCAGGTCATCTGGAGGGT
>CAMVDF010000056.1 GCA_947166195.1 uncultured Lachnospiraceae bacterium | reverse complement strand
AAAGAGATGAGATGCTCGAAAAGTATAACAGGGTTCTGCCTACAGGAGAACTGCTTTTCAACAGATTTGACAAAAATGAGTATCTGAAAGGCGGAAAGGGATCTTCTGTTTATGATACTTCCGTCATCATGGGAGATGTTGAGATAGGAGATAATGTCTGGGTCGGACCATATACCCTGCTTGAAGGAATAAACGGCAGGCTCCATATAGGAGACTATGTCAGCATAGATTCCGGGGTGATGATATACACACATGATTCCACAAAGCATCATGTTTCGGGTGGAGTGGATCCATTTATCACGGGTGATGTCAGCATCGGCAGTTACAGTGTTATAGGAAGCATGTCTATCATTGGCTGCAATGTTTCTATAGGTGAGCACTGTGTGATAGCGGCAAACAGCTATGTTAATAAGGATGTTCCCGACTGTTCCATAGCAGCCGGTAATCCGGCAAAGGTTATCGGCAAGGTGATCATTTCAGATGACGGACATGTCGATTTTAAATATGATTGATAACGAGGTGCAGAATAAGTGTCTGAAATAAAGCAAAACGGAATGTCGATAATAGTTCCCTTTCTGAATGAAGAAGAGGGTATACATCTTTTTTGTGAAAAGATAGACGAATATGCCGGAAGGGTTGATTTTGATCTGGAGATCATTTTTGTTGACGACGGCTCAACAGACCGTTCGGTTGAGATGCTTAAAGAGTATGAATTTAAGAATATCATTTCATCAAAGATCGTCAGGCTGTCGAAAAATTACGGCTCACATGCAGCCATAAGGGCAGGACTTACCAAAGCCGGGTATGATATATGTACCTGGCTTGGAAGTGATCTGCAGGAGCCCTTCGAACTTCTTGAGCAGTCTTATAAAATGATAGTGCAGGATAGCTGCGATGCGGTTTATGTCGAAAAAAAATCTGTAGAGGTATCATTTTTTAATCGTTTATTTTCAAAGATCTATTCCGGTCTGATGAGGAGATTTGCAGTAAAGAGCTATTCTTCCAGCGGGATAAGCACTATTGTTTTCAACAGAAAGATCAAAGATCATCTCAATGGGAATATAGAAGCAAATTCTTCCATCATGCTTCAGATCATGAATGCAGGATTCAGATATCAGCTGATATCACTGGAATACGGAAAGAGAGCGGCGGGAAGTTCAAAATGGACATTATCAAAAAAGATAAAGCTGTTCATAGATTCCTTTGTGGCATTTTCCTTTATGCCGGTCAGACTTATAAGCATTATGGGAATTCTGATATTCATGACAGGGATATTATTTGGGATCATATCGATAGTATTAAAGTGTACGGATCCCGGCCGGCTAGTCGGAATATATGTTCTCATCTGTGTTTTCGGACTGGGTTTCGGCATCACGAACATTTCACTGGGGATAATAGCCGAATATCTGTGGCGTGCATATGATGCGGCAAGGAAAAGGCCTGTTTTTATTATTTCCGATGTAGTTGATCTAAAGGAAAAATGTTGATGGAGAAAAAAAGATCATTTATCAGCTACTGTCTTTTATATGGAGCGTTTTTTATCTATTCTGTTGTATCTCTGTGCTCAAAACTGGCAGCTGTCCAGACAAAGACGGTTTATACAGCCTTGTTCTTCGGGATGGAGATTTTAATTCTTGGGATATATGCCATTATCTGGCAGCAGGTCCTTAAAAGATTTGAACTGTCTTTTGCCATGTCAAATAAAGGAATAGCGGTTCTGTTTTCGATGATATGGTCAGTCTTGATATTTCACGAAAAAATAACGGTCAATAATGTGATAGGGCTGGTGATCATTATTGCCGGGATAGGACTGGTGTCAGCGGATGGTTAAGGGTCTGGTCATTGTATTGGTTTCAGGTATCATATCCGCGTTTTCCCAGGTACTGCTGAAAAAAAGCGCGCAGAAAACCGAAAAGAAAGGGATCGGAGAATACCTCAATCCCTTTGTGATCGGCGGTTATGCCTTATCCTTTTTGTGCATGATCCTGATGATCGTCGCATACAGGAGTCTTCCGTTAAAATACGGAGTGGTCTTTGAATCACTGGTCTATCTTTATGTCATGTTCTTCGGAAAGTATTTCTTTGACGAAAAGATCACCAAAAAAAAGTTTTTGGGAAACCTTGCCATAGTTGCAGGCGTTATTATCTTTTCTTATCATTAAAACCTCCAGAAATAGATAAACTGATCTCTGCTTATCACATCGGGACTGCCAAGTTCCTTTTCGAGAGCACTGATGTACTGGGGAGATGTGTCAGGATTTCCGTTGTTAAGGATCATATACATATACTTGTTGAAATCCAGTCCATTGTAGCCTGCATCTTTAAGCTCATAGATCATTTCTTTTGTGTCCGCTGAGGAAACACCCATCTGCCACATGGCCTCTTCTCTTCCCTGCATGGCGCCGTAGCTCCATCTCAGATCGTTTGATTCTACATATCCTATGAAGTTCTTGTATATTCCGCCTGAAGGCCAGTCGTTATAAGGCAACTGGAATATCATGGATCCTTCCGGCATCACAGCCTCTATTTCTCTTATCGCATCCCTGTCTGATTCATAACCTGAATAATCCATATCTCCGTAGGTGAAAGTCTGGTCATAGATACCGAAAACAAGGAGGGATGCGAGCAGCACGTAATACAGGCGTTTATCGATCTTTTCCGACGCATACTGGATCAGAAGGGCGATCTCCGCCAGGCTGAAAAACATTATCGCAATGGACAGTCTGTTGTAGCCCCGGATGGAGTCAGTTATAAAGATCGCTATGAATGAACTGATCCCGCCAAGGGTGGCAATACAGAAGGTTCCTATATTCAGATATGATAGTTCCTTATTTTTCCTTCCCTTTTTGAACAGAAGTAATAAGGAAATGATAAAGCCGACAGCCGCTATGGTACCCAGGGATGCGGAATAGTTTTCGTTCACCATAGGCCAGTTTGCGTTGTAATTGGCTGCTATATCATGAAAAAGACGGGTTCTGTGTTCACTCTGGGGCAGTATGAGCTGTATGAATCGCAGAGCATATACCTCAGACTGTACTGCGGCCCTGCCTGAGTAGAGATCGCCGAAACTGTTGGTGCCGTTGATCATGTAATATATAAGATTCGGAATAATGTTTACGACTACACCCAGACCCACGGCCATTATAAGGCCCAAAGGATAGATAAGCCTTTTGACGGACACCTTTCTTTTATTGAGCAGCAATATCACAAAGGCGATCATGTATATGGCGCAGTTGAAGAAGGCGTAATTGATGCCGTTAAAAGCACACAGGAAGCTTAAGAAGATCATCCTGTAATATTTTTCGTATGTAATGGTGCTTTCTTCAGTATTAAGGGCGTCCCGTACCACATATATCGATATATAGCAGACTATGGGTATCATAAAATACGGTACCAGCCACATATGATTATATCTTCGCTGAATATACGGGCTGAAAGCATAGAGCACGGACAGCAGTATGCTTATACCGTGCCTGAATTGCAGCAGGCGGAAGACTGTGAAGGCCGAAAATGCGATCAGGTAAAAACAGAGAAAATAGAACAGGTTTATCGTCAGATACGGATTACTGCTGAAAAGAGAGATTATCTTAACGATAATAAAGGACATCATATCTGAATAAGGGTAGTCAAACATGTCGGCTCCAAGGAAGCCGCCGGTTCTGGTGCCGGTAAGTGACAGTCCGAATTCATCGATCAGCTTTCCGTAATAAAACACTCCCATCTCGTCAAGAGGATTATAAGTGATCGGATAGGTTATATTAATATTCCTGTACAGAAAGACCAGAATGCCCGTAACCGTAGCAAGGATCACCGCGCAGGAGATCAGATTGTATTTTGAAAAGATGCTTTTCAGTCCTGAAGCCGGAAAACGGTATGTTCCGTAATGCTTCTTTTTTTCTTTGATCACATAGATCAGTAAGACTACCGAAAGAAAAAGCAATACAATAGTTACAAACCATTCGAGCCTTACGGTAGGATTAGAACCTCTGACAACACACATTCTCTTCACTTCGATCTCCGACATATCAACGGGAACATCGGAGGAGATAAAAACCCGCAGATCACAGTTGTCAGGATGGGAAGTTCTGTAAAAAGGAAGGATTCCGGTATATGTTGTTTTTCTGTCTGAAAGAGGAAACTGTACCTGCATTCCTGCCTGATCGTAGGCTTCTCCGCCATACAGTGCAACCAGTACGGCAGAATTTCCGCTCGTTGACGCTGTAAATCTGACCCTGAACACATCCCCCTTCTTCAGATCCACAGGAGTGGACATCATTCCTTTTTCTTTATCATACGACCATGTCATGACCGGACTTCCTGTCGGATCAGAATCGGTATACCATGCTGTTTTGTTTACGAACGGTATCGTAAAGCAAAGAAGCGTACACGACATAATGATCACAAGGATCGGAAGCTCCACATATCTGTCCAGGAGCCTTTTGTTGATAAAATCTGTCATTTTGGATGTCTCCTTTTTATCTTAATCGCAAAAGTACATGTCCCGATAATCCGGCGACAGGCTGTGCTCCGTGATACTCAGCACTGTCGTTTATCGTTGTCGCGCCATTTTCCTTAAGATCCTTTAATACTTTCAGCATATCAGAATTCGTGCTTTCATTTGCATAGGCCGGCCAGTAATAGAGCAGATACAGGGGCCTGCCGTCTGAGAGACCGTGGAAAAAGGAATCCCTGTTTTCATAAAAAGAATCTCCTGTAGTGTAAAATACTCTGTCGCATTTTTCCATATATAAAATGCTGTCATTTGAAGAATAATGATTGGGGACAAGGATCATTACATCGGAATCTGCCAGCGTTTCTGTGATTTCCTGCATCGTCATCTGCGAGGAACCGGTATTTGTTTTTGTCCCAAACAGGATCGACAGACAGGACAGACCTATCACAGCAATGATCCTGAATATATTTTTCCTCAGAATAAAAAAGACAGGAACAAGGAAAAGGATCGCGGCATACGGATAAAGGATGAATAGATAACGGTTGGAGTTCGGATAATAAAAATACATTTTGAATTTATATGAAATGATGAGAACAGAAGCTGTCACCGCCACCAGGATTGAGAGATACTGATATATCTGCAGGTTTCGCATCCTTTTCAGAACAGCTTTCATAATGCGTTTGCATCTGTTCTGAAAGCGTATGAACCATCCGTCCGATCTGAAGACAAAGCTCATGATAAGATATATGATCAGGATCGCGCCTATTCCCCAGAACAGCCAGAACCATATCATGGTGGGCTGAACCGGAGTACTGATCCCGAAAATCTCATTAAACAATATATGAACGGATATCCTGAGTTCTAAAAAGAAAGGATAATCTGAGGCATTTTCCATGGAAGTCTGGTCGATGGAAAGCTGGTGGATGACTTCCCGGAAGGAAAGGATCATCAGGGCGATCGAAGCCGTCATGGAAAGACCGGTCTTTAACATCATTCTGATGTCTTTTTTTGATAAATAATATATACATACCGCCAGAGTGATGAAAAATCCGAACAGGATGGAAAGGTACTGGGTAAGAGCCGCCAGATACAGGAAAACGGCAGCAAGAACGACGCTCTTTGTATTGTCTTTGTTAACAGAGCGCTGCCATATTGAGCGGAAGATGTAAAACGTGAATATCAGTGTCAATGCGGTAAGCAGGGTATAGTTCCTTGTAAATGTCATCATATTTATGACAGAGGTCGTACATCCAAAGAAAAGCATGGCGATGACAGACTGAAATCTGTCTTTTGAGATCAGCAGAAACAGTCGGTAAAAAAAGATCTGACCGGCAAGGATCGAAACAGAATTAATGATGATCGAGGGTATCCAGGAAAATCTTCCGATAAAAAACGAGCAGAAAAAATGAAGCAGATAGAAATACAGGGGTGGATGGGCGTCATTTTCAAGGATCTCGTTGATATGGCCGTATGCAAATACTTCGTCTTTGGAAACAGTCAGAGCCTGAAAGATGCGTTCAGAGGTGATCCACTCATTGAAGTGAAGAGTACCGTCCATATCTATAAGAGGATTCATGGACTGACCTGAATCCGCCGTGGCATAGCTGTAGAGCTCATCCCCAGAATAACCCTTCTTGAGAAAACAAAATCCGAGGACAAGGAGGACAAGCTGTATCATGGCGATCGCTGCAATGACTGCCAACATCTTTTTTTTTGAAAAATTAAAAAGTTCTGGTCTTTTCATTTCAGCTTGTACAGGAAGCATGTTCCGAAATCGCCGATGTATTCAATGTTACTGAAATCAGGAATGGATTTAAAGTAATAATACGCCTCATGGTAAGGATTCAAATCAGGTTGTTCCTTCCCATCCATACCGATGGATATTGTTTTTTCGGGAGTTACTTGGCCTGCCCCCAGATCCACCATCAGGTACAGTTCCCTGCCGTTGTCCTTCATCCCGGCAAGCTTTGATCTGGGTATATCAACATAGATACTCTTGGGATTTGTATAATAAAAGCGGTTGCAGTTTAATATATCTGCAACATGGTACATGAATACGATGGCCTGTTCTTCCACCACCACCACATCGGCATCTGTGGTTATCCTTGCAAGCTCTTTGGTCTCAAACTTCTCTTCAAGAAAATTTTTGTTGCCCAGCAGCAAAGAGAAAACGATGAGCAGGATCACCACCGGTATCCTTACGGCATTCTTTTTTATCAGCTTGAACAGGATGGTAAAAATGAGCATGGTATAGAAGGGAGTCAGGATAAAGAGGTATCTCATGCCGTCATATCTGTAATAGTAAAGCTTCAAAGAAGTAGCAAAATAAAGGAGCATCAATGTTGAACAAAGGAAGACCGGAACCAGGAAATAAAGATATGGAAGGGAATTCCTTAGAGTTCTTTTTATGTATTCACCGGTTTTTTTTCTGAAGGACAGAAACCAGGCATCCTCCCTAAAAAGAAATCTCAATATCAGATATACAATTATTATGGCTATACAGCTCCATAAAAAGTAGAGAGGAAGCATAGAGGCAAAAATCGGAGTGTTCATACCGAACAGACCGTTCATTATCACATGAATGCCCATCCTCAACTGGAGCAGGAAGGGATAGCCCGAGGCTCCCATGAGAGCTGGCTGGTCCCTGTTCATCTGTATAAAGAAGGTGGGGAAGGAAAGGAGCATCAGTCCCACAGAGGCCAGCATGGAAAGTCCGAAGCAGAACATTTTTTTTATCTCTTTCTTTGCCAACATCATCACGCTGACGCACAGGGTGAGTAGAAATGCATAGATAGTTCCTATATATACTGTCATGGAGGCCAGATACAGAGAAATGAAGCAGAAAAGGAGGTTTCTGTCAAAGGGCTTCCTTTTATCTGTGTTTTTGACATATCTGAAGGTATAAAAGGTAAAGGTCATAACAAGGGCTGTTCCCAGCATGTACATCCTTATGAGGCTCATCACATTGACGACAGCGGAGGAAAATCCGAACATCGTCATGGTAAGCAGAGCCAGACAGCGGCTCCTTGATATGAAGAGAGTGAGTCTGTACAAAAAGACCTGAAGGAGGATAAAGGCGAAAACATTTATCACAAAGCCGCTCCATTTCGAGAAGACATTGGGTGTGAGGGAACACATGAAATGAAGAAGAAAATAGAAAAGAGGGGGGTGGGCGTCATTTTCGAGGATATGAACTATCCTGTCGTATGCGAAGATCTCGTCCTTTGCAACGGTCAGGTAGGCATAAAGCTCCCTTCCGTCGTGCCAGGTGTTGTACTGGATGATATCCTCTCCTTTGGTCTGAAGAGGCGTGAACTGGTCATCCGAGTTGGCAAAGCCGTAACTGTACATATCATCGGCATAGTAGCCGTTTTTGTGTGCAGCCATAAAATAAGTACTGACTCCGAGCTGAATGATGATGATAACGAAAACAATCAGGATCATTTTTTTTCTGGATGTATTCTGCAGTGGATCCATTTGTTGTTTTTCCCCCTTCCGGTTCATAAACTGTGAGTATAATATCATATGAAGACACAATTAGGAAGTTTATAAACAAATTATAAAAAAAATATAAACTCGGGTCGTTTCTAAGACCTTGCGCGGAAAGAGGGTTTGGTCAAAATATAGTGGATAAAATATACATTTTTACAATATTTGGTGTTTGCATTTGTCAGATTCATGTTGTAAAATATGTATGGAATTTTTTAACTGTAAAATTTTATAATTGAATTAAATTCGGGGATAGGGCTCCGGGTTTAAGATATAACAAATCAACATTTCAAAAAAAGGAGAAGATCTATGAAGAAAATGAACAACAAAGGTTTTTCACTTGTCGAGTTGATCGTGGTCATCGCCATCATGGCAGTCCTCATCGGAGTTCTGGCACCCCAGTTCCTGAGATACGTTGAGAAATCAAGACTTCAGAAGGACAATCAGGCAATCTCCGAGATCGCAACCGCAACAAAGACCGCTATGGGCAACGAGAAGGTTTATGACTCTGTAACAGGAACCGTTACAGTTGGTACCGGTGGCGGTAGCTCAAAGACATACTCGTTTGCTACGGGCGTGAACACTCTCCAGGGAGAGGTTGGAAGCACGGTTGGTACACAGGTTGTACTTAACTCCAAGTCATATACGGCAGCACCTGAGATCCAGGTCTACATCGATTCTGACAAGACTGTCAAAGTATTTACCAATGCCTTTATCGAGGAAGTTAACAGTACTGCTGTAGCAAAGACTTTCTAATGTCCCTCGAAATACTGCTCTTTTATCTGATCGTCTTTATTTTCGGATTGTGTTTCGGCAGTTTCTTCAATGTCTGTACGGACAGGATCCCGAGACACGAATCAGTGGTAAAGGTGAGATCACATTGTGAGAGCTGCGGATATACTCTGGAGTGGTACGACAACGTGCCGCTCCTGAGTTATCTTTTCCTGAGAGGGAGATGCAGGAAATGCAAAACAAAGCTTTCGGTCAAGTATCCTTTGATGGAAGCAGTGACGGGCGCCCTATTCGTCCTGATCTTCATCTTTCACGGGATGAGCATTGAAAGCGGCATCTGGTGCCTGGCATCGGGTGTTTTATTGACAATCAGTATCATAGATTGGAGGACTTATGAGATTCCAATCGGACTCAACGGTGTCTTACTGGCATTGGGGCTGATTCACCTGGTACTTGACCTGAAAAACTGGCCGGACTATCTGATCGGTTTCGTGTCAGTAAGCCTGTTGCTGTATATACTGTATTTATTGTCAAAGGGCCGCGCCATAGGCGGCGGCGATATCAAACTGATGGCGGTCGCAGGACTGCTTTTGGGGTGGAAGCTGTGTATATTCGGATTTATAGCCGGCTGTATCATAGGTTCCATTGTACACATTATAAGGATGAAGGTTACGGGAGCAGAGCATATGCTTGCCATGGGACCGTATCTGTCAGCCGGTCTGTTTCTGGGGATGCTTTTCGGAGACAGGCTTATCAGTGCCTATATGGGATATTTTCTCGCGGGGTGATGTTCCGGTGGGCGTAGAACGCGCAAAGCGTTAAATATAAGGGAAATTCACAGGGGTAACGAAAGCTTTATGGCAAACAGTGTAGTTAGTGTCGATATCGGATCGGTAACAACGAGGATCGTCGAGATCGACTACAAAAGAAACAATCCGAATGTTTACAAGTGCTTCTCTATTCCCACACCTGAGGGAGCCATAGATGATGGCCAGATACTGGATCCCGAGGGCTTCGGGGAAAAGCTGAAGCAGAGTCTCACCGAAAACGGTGTCAAAACAAGGAAGGCAGTATACTCGATCACCTCATCAAAGATAGCAAACAGGGAGGTCATAGTTCCAAAGGTCAAGGAAAGAAGCCTTGCCCCCCTTGTGAACGCAAAGGCGACCGAGTATTTCCCGGTAGATATGTCACTCTACCATCTGGCCTACAATCAGATGGGAGAGATAGAGGAGGAAGGCAGGAAACAGCTCAAGATGCTGGTGCTTGCAGCACCCAAGGACCTGCTGGAATCCTATTATGATCTTTCAAAGGCTGCGGGACTTTCCGTAGAGGCGCTTGATTACGCAGGAAATTCCATTATGCCGGTCATCAGGGCTGATGTGGGAGAGGATGTTACTCTCGTCATAAAGATCGACGAGCAGTCTTCGGTCCTGACCGTTCTTGACCAGAAAAAGATCACATTACAGAGAAATATTACATACGGCGGTGACAGTGCTGTCGAGGAGGTTGTTTCCTCTGACAACCTCGGCACAACCTCGTATGATGATGCGCTGAAGCTTCTGAGAAGCCAGAAGCTCATAGATCTTTCCGTAGAGGAACCTGTTGAAAAAAAGAGGGGTCCCGGCAGAAGAAAAAAAGTCGAGGAGGATGCCGAGGCATCCGAGGGAGGAGTTTCTGCAGAGATGGATCTGCGCAGGCAGAAGCTCATCTTCAATGTCACACAGTCCCTCGATATGTTTGTGGGATCCGTGACCAGGGTTATAGACTACTATAATTCAAGGAATACAGAAAGGCCGATAACAAAATGCCTCCTGACCGGTATGGGAGCGGATTTTGTAGGTCTCGGAGAGATGCTCTCATCGGAGATCGAAACGGATGTAGCCGTACTTGAGACGGTATCGGCAGCAAAGCTTGGCAAGGATGTCAAAAAGATAAGCATCGGTGAGTATATTGCCTGTATCGGAGCATCCATGGATCCCATGGATCTGATCCCGCCCGAGCATGACAAAAAGAAGGCAGGACGGATAAAGGCTGCGGCCAAGGAGGGAAGAGAAGGAAAGGGCGGAAGTATCTCACTGGGCGGAGACCAGATGGCCATCATCGGATGGGCTCTTCTCGGAGTTGGCGTCGTTGCCACGGGAGCTCTTTTGGCGTTGTCAATTTTGCCATACAATCAGGCAAAGTCAAAAAATACCGCGCTTACCTCGGAATTGAACAGCCTGATGCCTGTTGTGGATATTTACAATCAGTACATGGACAAGCAGGCTCTCTATACCGAGGTTAGCAATATCTACAACATGACAAATACCAGAAATGACGGTCTGAGAGCCTTTGTGGATGAGCTGGAAACCAAGCTTCCGTCGCAGTCAAAGGTTACGGCTTTTTCATCTGACGGTCTGACAGCAACTCTTTCTTTTGAATGCTCATCAAAGGAGGAGGCCGTAAACATGGTAAACAACCTGAGAAGTTTTGATTCTCTGGCTATGATCTCGGTTTCACAATATGGTGATGCATTCAACGAGGAGGATATGACATCGGTTGTGACCTTCACGGTAGTATGCACATACAAACAGCCTGATGTTGTATCCATAAATCAGCTTGGAACCACAAATTTTGAGACTTATGATTCGTTTACTGTGGATGTGGGCGATGCCGCGGCTGAAGGAGAGACAGCAGAATCAACAGAAGAAGGGGAGGGTGAAGAGTGATGAAGGTTGACAAGAAACAACTGCCCCTTGTTCTGGGGCTTCTTGCAGTGATAGCCGCGATGGTTGTATATTTCTTTGTTTACAGGAATTATCAGGAAAAGATAGCGGCCATCCAGGCTGCCAACGGAAAGCTGCAGCAGCAGGTAGACGATCTGAAAAGCAAGGCGGGCAGCCAGCAGCAGTTTGCCGATGCGATAGCTGAAATGGACGCAGGTATTCAGAAGGTGTATGCGCTCTTCCCTCCGGCTCTTCAGGAAGAGGATGCGGTAATGGAGGCTCTGAGACTGGAAGCTCTGGCACCCATGAGGGTATCGACTCTTGATTTCCAGGATCCCATCACACTGTATACAATAGGGCAGGGTGGAGAAGGTGCTCCGGCACCGGCACCTGTTGATGAGACGGGAGAGACGACTCTTGAACAGGATGTGGCGGCAGCCCAGGCCGGTGAAACTACAAACTACGGCGAATATCAGGTTCCGGACCTGCAATTTTCAACAGGCGTGCTTCCTCCCGGTTATGAGGGTGAATTCGGACCGATAGCGCTCAATGTCAATACGGTCAACATGAATTTCACAACCTCCTATCAGGGACTGAAGAGAATGCTTGATTATATTTCTCACAATCCCAACAGGAGGACCGTAAACAACATCTCTGTTGCATTTAACCCGGAAACAGGGCTTTTGTCTGTGGGAGGTATCATCAGCGAGTATTCCCTCACCGGAACAGGAAAAGTATATGATTATCCTGCGCTTCCTGCGGTGCTGACAGGAACCTCAAATATCTTTGGTACAGCCGAGATAGAGACAGGCGACTTTCTCGATATGCTCAGGACGGCAAACGGAGGAGAAGGTGCAGCTGAGGAAGGATCAGAAGAAGGAACAGGAGAAGGAG
>CAMVDF010000055.1 GCA_947166195.1 uncultured Lachnospiraceae bacterium | reverse complement strand
CTTCTTTGCTGCGGGCTTTGCTGCTGCCTTCTTCGCTGCAGGCTTTGCCTCTGCCTTCTTTGCTGCAGGCTTTGCCTCTGTCTTCTTTGCTGCAGGCTTTGCCTCTGTCTTCTTTACGGCTTCAGGCTTTATTTCGGGTTTTTTATCTTCTTTCTTTTCTTCAACCGGCTTCGGTGCTGCTTCTTTCTTTTCGGGGATCTTCTTTTCTTCTGTCTTCTTTGCTGCCGCTGCTTTTTTTGCTATCTCTTCCTTTCTGGCTGCATCCTTTTTCACAGATGATGCGAGTCCGGACACCGTTGCACTTACAGGCGGATTGATCTTGACTACATCCGATTTAACCTCTTCCTTAACGGCAGCCGGTGCAACTGCCCTCTTTATAATTGCCATTACTTCTCTCCCTTCAAAAATAATAGAAATTAGCAATACATTCCAACACAGTTTATACCCATATATCGGGCATTGTCAAATATATATAGGTTCTTGTTTTTTATTTGTTTACATTTATTTCAAAAAATCTTCACCTTCATAAGGATTTTTATTCACTTTCGTTATGTATACTGATCTCAAACAGGAAAGTTGTCTTTCTCATTTGCAGATCATCAGTACTTCATTATAAAAAACTTTTTCATAATAAATGCCGGAATACAAATTCCGGCATCCTCCCTTTTAAAGGCAAAAGAAGCGCCCTCTTTTTTAAGAGGGCGCCATGTTTTATATTTATGCCTTATTGTCTGAACCAAGAACGTTGATGATCTTGTTGTGAACGATCTCCTTGACATAAGCACGTCCGTCTGTCAGATACTGGCGGGGATCAAAGTGATCGGGATGTGCCTCAAAGTGCTCCCTGATACCGGCTGTCATTCCGAGACGAAGATCTGAGTCTATATTGATCTTGCAGACCGCACCCTTTGCTGCCTCACGAAGCTGATCCTCGGGAATACCGATGGCATCCTTTAATGCTCCGCCATGCTCGTTTATTATCTTGACATACTTGGGCGGAACGGATGAAGAACCGTGAAGTACGATGGGGAATCCGGGAAGCCTCTTTGCAACTTCGGCAAGGATGTCGAGACGGAGCTTGGGATTTGTTCCGGGCTTAAACTTGTAGGCGCCATGGCTTGTTCCTATGGCAATGGCAAGAGAGTCAACTCCGGTCCTTTTTACGAATTCCTCAACCTGATCGGGATCGGTATACATGGCCTTGTCGTCTGCCACATTTACATCATCTTCAACACCTGCAAGTGTTCCGAGCTCTGCCTCTACAACTGCTCCCTTGTCATGTGCGTAGTCGGCGACCTTCTTTGATACGGCTATATTATCCTCAAAAGACTGAGAGGAAGCATCTATCATGACAGAAGAGAAGCCTCCGTCCACACAGGCCTTGCAAATCTCAAAGTCAGCACCGTGATCGAGATGCATTGCGATCGGGATATCAGTATCGGCAACAGCTGCCTCTACCAGCTTCATCAGATAAATCTGTTTTGCATATTTGCGTGCTCCGGCTGATGCCTGAAGGATGATGGGTGAATGAAGCTCATTTGCAGCCTCGGTGATAGCCTGAACTATCTCCATGTTGTTAACATTGAATGCACCGATGGCATATCCGCCGTCGTAAGCCTTTTTGAACATCTCGGTTGTTGTAACTAAAGCCATAATTTTTTCTTCCTTTCTTCTATTTTTTGCTTTGAGCGTATATATTCTACCACTTGAAAAGCATCATTTCAACAAGACAAAACCCAAATAATCAAATATGAACCGGCTTGCCATAACACCTGCGGCAAACATCAGCACATAGGCAACCACCGTTCCGACCTTCACTGTTATGTTTGCCATAGCTAAATTTATGGAACCATCATTTCAACAGCGCTCTTCAGATTCTTTATTTCGGCGTGACGGATCGAACCTCCGTATTCTCCGTCAAGTGTCCAGGCAACATCGCTGTCCGTATCAATTGTCATATGGGAGGTTTTGAATGTGTAGACATATTTAGCATCTCCCTTTCCAAGGAAAAACGCTCTCAGAACCTCCTGAAATTCTACAGGAGTTTTTGTGGTCCGTACAAGAAGTACTTCGAATTCACCATCGTTCAGGTCTACATCCGGTCCGGTGAGACCCTTGAAGCCACCTACGGATCTGGAATTTGTAACCATCCCGAACATAAAGTCATCCTCCAGGGTTATCCCGTTAAAGGACGCTTTTACATGCACATTTTTGATCTCCCCCAGCCTTCTGGCACCTTCCAGTATATATGCAGAATGTCCCAGGGTGTTTTTCAGATTCTGGTCGGTATCATAGGATACGTCAGTGAAAAGACCAAAAGCAGCAACATATACAAAATATCTGTCATTAAAGGATCCTATGTCGCACTTGAAGGTATTTCCGGAAACTATCGCATCAGCCGCTGCCATCATCCTCGAAGGGATGCCCAGGGATCTTGCAAAATCATTTGTCGTCCCCGCCGGTATATAACCCAAAGGGATGTGCTTTTTTCCCTTCATCATCCCGGTTACGGTCTCGTTCAGCGTTCCATCTCCTCCGGAGCAGACCACCAGTTCATAATCGTCCTGTAATCCGGAAAGCGCCTCCACGGCATCTCCCCTCTCCATGGTGGGATGAACGGTTATCTCATAGCCTGCTTTTGAAAGAACACCTATAATGTCAAGCAGATTGCTCCTTATCCTTTCCTTTCCAGCGAAAGGGTTGTATACAAAAAACAGCTTTTTACGTCGCACTTGTCAGATATTCTCCTACTCCCTTGAGAGCCTCTTCCTCATCGCTGCCTTCGGTCACGACCGTGACTTCTTCTCCGTTTTTGAGTGCCAGCGACATCATTCCCATGATGCTCTTTGCATTTACATGCTTTGAATTCCAATCGATGTAAACAGATGAATCATATCTGTTTGCTGTCTGTACCAGCAAAGCGATGGGTCTGGCATCATCGCCGCCATTCACATTTACGGTGATCTCTTTCTTTTTCATAATATTCTCCTCATACTTTTATATAAACCGCAGATCAGCCAAAGCTGCTGCGGTTTTTCTCCGCTTCTTTGCAAAGACTTCTGAGTCTGTGATTGACTCCCGATTTTCCAAGAGGGGGATCGAACAATGTTCCCAGCTCCTGAAGCGGCATTTCAGGATTTTCCAGCCTGAGCCTTGCCATCATCTGAAGTCCCGGACTCAATTCCTTTAACCTCCCCGTTTCCTCAAGATATCTGATACCTTCTATCTGTTTCACTGCGGCCGAAACCGTTTTTGAGATATTTGCCGTCTCGCAATTGACCCTCCGGTTGACCGAATTTCTCATATCCTTGAGTATCCTGGAGTTTTCCATGTCCATGAGACTCACATGTGCATCCATGAGGGCCAGCATGTCCACTATCTGTGAAGCATCCTTCAGATAGACCACCCGGTGATTTTTCCTGACAGTCTCCTTTGCCCGGATCTGCAGACTTTCAAGCTGTTCCTTCAGAAAGTCCGCCTTTTCTTTACTGTCACACACTATCTCCAGATGATAGGATTTTTCAGGATCACTGCACGATCCTGTACATAAAAAAGCCCCAGATATGAAGGCTCTGCGGCTTTCGGGGTCCAAAAACTCCGGTTCCCTTTGATCACTTTCCACACAGAGATCCCTGCTGATATCAAGAGAAGCCGCTCCCCGTATTCTGAGCCTGAAAACCTCTGTATGTGCACTTTTCACGGAACAATCAATGTTTATATTATATGTTTTCTTCAGCAAAGTAAAGCATATTCTTGCAACGTCCTCTCTCTCCGTAACAAAATAAACGGCCGGAGAATTCTCGGATATTTTGTTTCTGTGACCGTAATGCATGAACATTGCTGTAAGAAAAGCGATCCTGTCTTTTCTATTTTGGGGCAGATGTCCGGCTATCTGTGTTTTTATATCCTGTGAAAAAGACATTACTTCCCTCTTTTTGCGTCCTTTTCTATATCCCTGTGCTCTATCCTGATCCCCAGATCATCCTTTTTTTTCAGTCTCTCGTAGATGCTGTTTGCAAGCATCACGCTCCTGTGTTTCCCGCCCGTACATCCGATGGCGACGACCAACTGATTCTTTCCTTCGGTTATATAATTGGGGATCAGAAATCCCAGCATATCCTCGAGCTTGTCCAGAAAAATCTCAGATTCAGGAAAACCGTTCAGAAAATCCCTGATCTCCTTGTCGTTTCCCGTATGGCTTTTCAGTTCGTCTATATAATAGGGATTGGGAAGAAATCTCACATCAAAGACCAGATCGGCGTCGTGGGGTATCCCGTATTTATAGCCGAAGGACAGTATCGTGATATAGATGTTTCCAAAGTTTTTATTATTCAAAAAGATATCTTCCAGCTTTGACTTGAGCTCTCTGGTGAGGAGCTGTGAAGTATCTATGATATAGGTAGCATTTTTTTTGAGATACCCCAAAAGCTTCCGCTCCTGCTCAATGCCGTCCTCCACCCTTCCGTCTATCACCAAAGGATGTGCGCGTCTTGTTTCCTTGAAGCGCTTGATTATCACATCATCTGATGCATCAAGATAAAGTATCTCATGATCTATTCCGCTGTTTTGCAGCGACTCCAGCGCCTTTTTCACATCCTTCAGGCCGGTCCTTACATCAAATCCGATGGCAAGTTTGTTGAACTCATCATCCCTTCCCGCAAACAGTTCGGCAAATTTTTCCATCAAAAAAACCGGAAGATTGTCTATACAGAAATAACCCATATCTTCCAGCATCTTCAAAGATGTGCTTTTTCCCGCTCCGCTCATTCCGGTTACGATGACCAGCTTCATGATCCTCCTAAAAGTCCCCCAGCATGCAGACCTCGGGTTCAAGTTTTATCCCGAACCTGGCGTAAACCTTTTCCCTGACCTCATTGATCAGGTCATAGATATCGGCCGATGTCGCCTTTCCCGTATTGATAATAAAACCGCAATGCTTTTCGGAAACCTTTGCTCCGCCCACGGTGAACCCGGAAAGCCCGGCATCCATTATAAGCCTGCCGGCAAAATGACCCTCCGGTCTTTTGAAGGTTGAACCTGCGCTTGGCATATCAAGGGGCTGCTTCTTCCTGCGGCTTTCCGCATATTCCCTCATCTTTTCATTTATCTGTCCGCTGTCGGCCCTTTCAAGTTCAAACTCGACCGACAGTATCGCATACTTTCCGGTCCGAAAAACACTGGTTCTGTAGCCGTATTTCAATTCCTTTTTTGCAAGCAGGACAGACTCTCCCTTTCCCGAAGCCACCCTCACGCCTTTTACTACCATGGACATCTCATCCCCGTAGGCTCCGGCATTCATCACGGCCGCTCCGCCGACACTACCCGGTATGCCTGAAAGACCTTCCATGCCACCGAGTCCCTCTTTTGCGGCAATGTGTGCAACCTTTGACAGAGCTGCGCCCGCCTGCGCCGTTATCACATTTTCACTGACTTCTATACTGTCAAGACGGGAAAGGTCTACCACAACACCCCTGTAACCCAGATCACTCACCAGCAGGTTACTCCCTTTTCCCAGGATGAAATAGTCGCGGCCGGTCTCATTTAAATACCATATAAGATCTGATGCGGTTTCTTCTGTTTCCGGTATCACATATATATCTGCCGGTCCGCCCGTTTTGAAGGTTGTGTGCTTTGACATATCCTCATCGGCAAAGATATTGCCTTCACCGACAAGATCCGTCAGTTGTTTTTGAAAAAAGGAATTCAATCTATCACCATCTTTGCTGCGCCTACAAGTCCGGCATCATTTCCAAGCGTTGCCCTGACTATCTTTGCTCCCCTGCAGGCATGGAATACATGCTTTTTGAAATTCTCTTCGATAAAGGGAAGGATCACATCCCCGGATCTTGACACTCCTCCTCCGAGAACAAATACCTCCGGATTCAGCACACCCGCTATTATGGAAAGACCGATCCCGAGATACTCACCGAATCTTTCTGCCACTCTTGTGGCAAGAGCATCTCCCTTTTTCACTGCTTCCCACATTTCCTTTGCGGATATTTCAGTATGTCTCATAATACTGTCTTCATCACTTGCCTCAAGCTCCTCCCGCAAAAGCCTGACTATTCCTGTCGCGGAAGCATACTGCTCAAGACATCCCCTGTTACCGCAGTTACAGGCTATGGTCTCGTCCGGTTTTATTACCATATGTCCTATCTCTCCTCCGGCACCGGTTGCACCTGCTACTATCTTTCCGTCATGTATGATACCTCCGCCGACTCCCGTGCCGAGAGTTACCATGACCATCTCCCTGTATCCTTTTCCGGCTCCCTGCCATACCTCTCCCAGAGCGGCAACATTGGCATCGTTTCCTGCTTTGACCTTCATGCCGGAAAGCAGGGACGAAAGTTCCTCGGACACATTGAATACCCTGTCCCAGTGAAGATTCACTGCCTTGTTTATCACGCCGTTGTCATCTACGGGACCCGGAAGTCCTATTCCCGCTCCGGCTATATCGGAAACCTCCAGTCCTTTTTCTTTGATCTTTTCCTTCACGGATGCGGCTATATCTGAAAGGATGTTTTTCCCGCCGTCCTCAGTCCTTGTGGGTATCTCCCATTTATCCAGGATTTCTCCCTGTACGGACAGAAGCCCCAGCTTGACGGAAGTTCCTCCCACATCTATTCCAAAAGCATATTTACTCATTCGTCCTCTCCTTTTCTGTTCATGTTTTCCTGAACTCTCTTGTAAAGCTCCTGTGCCGCATTGTATCCCATCTTTTTCTGCCTGTGGTTAACTGCCGCCGTTTCACAGATGACTGCAAGATTTCGTCCTGGCCTGATGGGGATGCTGTGGCATACCACCTTGTTTCCGAGATATTCCGTATATTCCTCCTCCAGACCAAGTCTGTCGTAATCCTTGTCCTTGTCCCAGTCCTCCAGCCGGATGGCCAGATCTATGTTTTGTGTTTCCTCCACGGAGGATGCACCGAAAAGTGCCTTCACATCCACTATACCGATTCCGCGAAGCTCGATAAAGTGCTTTGTGATATCGGGAGCAGATCCTACGAGAGTATCATCGGAAACCTTTCTGATCTCGACAACATCATCTGTAATGAGACGGTGTCCTCTCTTGATGAGCTCCAGGGCCGCCTCGCTTTTTCCTATGCCGGATTCTCCCGTTATCAGGACACCTTCGCCGTATACATCGACCAGTACTCCATGGATCGAGATGCAGGGCGCCAGCTTGACATTCAGCCACCGGATGATTTCCGCCATGAAATCCGAAGTTGCTTTTGAGGTATTCAATATGGGAACATTGTGGGAAACAGCTATCTGCCTGAAAAGGTCGTCCGGCTCCATATCCCTGCAATAGATCACGCAGGGGATATCCTCGTAGGAAAAAAATTCATTATAGATCCTTTCCTTTGTCTGTTCCTCCATTTTTTCCATATAGGAGTACTCCACAAATCCGATTATCTCCACACGGGCGGAATCAAAATGATCAAAAAAACCCGCCAACTGCATGGCCGGTCTGTTTATGTCCGGCTTTGTGATCTTTACCCCGGTAATGTCAACTTCCGGGGTCAGATTTTTCAGATTCATCTTCTGGATGATGTTTTTCAATGAAACTGTGGCCATATGCTCCCTCCCGATTTAATCAGAATAATATCACTTCTCCCCATGAAAGTAAATGTAGACGGCATGCGCGGCAGCTGCATCCATCCCGTTAACCAAAGCCAGCTCCTCTTCGTCTGCTGCTCTTATATCCTCTATGCTCCCAAAATGCTTCATGAGTTCTTTTCTTCTCACCTTGCCTATACCCTTGATATCATCGAGCACGGAATGCACCTGATGTACCGAGCGCAGCGATCTGTGATATTCAATGGCAAACCGGTGTACCTCATCCTGTATTCTGGTCATCAGGGCAAACGCCGGAGAGTGCCTGTCCACCGGGATCTCAATATTTTCAAAATAAATACCCCTGGTCCTG
Organism: uncultured Lachnospiraceae bacterium; assembly: GCA_947166195.1. Lineage (GTDB taxonomy): Bacteria > Bacillota > Clostridia > Lachnospirales > Lachnospiraceae > NK4A144. The sequence continues at coordinate 4,672 of CAMVDF010000055.1, read as the reverse complement.
TGCCTGTCATCTTTTACAAGACCTGCCACCGGTACGCTGATATCAAGTGAGGAAAGTACTTCAAGAGCAACATTCACCTGTCCCTTCCCTCCGTCCATCAGGATCAGATCCGGCATCCTGTTGAAAGCATCAAATTCATCTTCCGATCCCCTGTGGGTAAAACGCCTGTAAAGAATCTCTTTCATTGATGCATAATCATCATTTCCGCTTCCTGATCTGATGCGGAATTTCCTGTAATCAGAGTGTTTTGACTTTCCCTTTTCAAATACGACCATGGATCCTACGGGATCAAATCCGCTGATATGGGAGATATCATAGGATTCCACCCTGTCAGCCTTTTCAAGCCCCAAAAGCTTAGCTATCTCCTTTGCCGCACCTATTGTCCGTCCTTCTTCTCTTTTGATCCTTTCCCTGTTGTTTTCAAGGATCATCTTTGCATTCTTTTTTGCCAGAAGGATGAGTTTTTCCTTGCTGCCCTTTTGAGGAGTGATGATATTTACCTTTGATCCTCTTTTATCGGACAGATACCTTTCTATCAGCTCCTTTTCATCTATCTCCGCTTCCATCATGATGCTTCCGGGTATGAAGGGTGTTCCCGAATAGTACTGCTTCACAAATTCGTTCAGGATACCGGACGGTTCCTTTCCGTTTATGTGAGTCATCATGAAATGATCCCGTCCGATGAGCTTTCCGTTTCTCACAAAAAAGATCTGAACAACAGCATCCTCTTCATCCCTGTAAAGCGCTATGACGTCTCTGTCCTGCATATCCCCCGAAGTGATCTTTTGCTTTTGCGATACTTCCCTGACGGAAGATATGAGATCTCTCGCCTCGGCAGCATCCTCAAATCTCATCTCATCCGATGCTTTTTGCATCCTTTCCTTCAAAAGCTTTAAGACCTGATCAAAGTTTCCATTCAAAAGATCCATTGCACCGTTCACAGCTTCTGAATATCTTTCATCATCATCAAAATCCGCCCTGCACGGACCCATGCACCTTTGGATATGATAATTCAGACATTCTCTCCCTTTTCCCCTGTCACGGGGGAGAACCCTGTTGCAGGTCCGCAGACCATATATCCTGTTGATGAGTTCGACTGTGTTTCTGACGCTTGTGGATGAGGTATATGGACCGAAATATCTGGCTTTGTCCTTTTTTATCGTCCTGACTATCTGTATCCTGGGATAGTCCTCGTTTACCGTTACCCTGATGTAAGGGTAAGTCTTGTCATCCTTGAGCATCGTATTGTATTTCGGGCGATGCTCCTTTATGAGATTACATTCCAGGACCAGCGCCTCCATCTCGGAATCGGTCAGAATGAATTCAAACCAGGCGATGTTTGAAACCATCTTCTGGATCTTTTGCGTTTTGTTCGTTTTTCTGAAGTAGGAATGCACACGATTGAAAAGGTCGACTGCTTTTCCGATATAAATAATAACATCGTCCTCATCATGCATCAGGTATACGCCGGGGCTGTGCGGCAGTTTTTTCAGTTCGTCTTCTATTATGAATTCCATGATTTTGATTATAGAATAGAAAGAGCGCAGTGTCACTCACACTGCGCTCCAAAAATATTTTTTATCTCAGGACTTTTTGCGCTTTGAAAGGAGATCGACTGTAACGGCTCCGAGAAGAACCGCTCCTTTAACGATCTTCTGAATATCGGTTGACCATCCGAAAAGGGACATACCGTTGTTCAATATACCCATAATAAAGGCTCCGACAACTGCTCCCATAATGCTTCCGGATCCACCGGCAACCGCAGCACCTCCGATGTAGCAGGATGCGATTGCGTCCATCTCAAAACCGTCACCGGCCTTCGGTGTCGCAGATCCGTTTCTTGCGGAAAGGACTATTCCTGCAAGACCTGAAAGCAATCCCATATTTACGTATACCCAGAAGAAAACCTTGTTTGTATCGATACCGGAAAGATTTGCCGCTTTCCTGTTTCCTCCGAGTGCATATATCTGACGACCGGCTACGGTCTTTGTTGTTACAAATCCGTATATGGCTATCAGGATGACCATGATCAGGAGAACGAAGGGCAGTCCGTTGTATCTTGCAAGCTTGTAAAAGAAGAACCAGATGATGAAGAGCATTACTCCAAGCTTGAGTGCGATCTGCCAGGTGGGATTCACTGCAAAGTTATATTTCTTTTTTGTTGCATTACTCTTTATCTCAGCCAGTATCAGCAGCACGGATGCAGCTATGGCAACGATGATACTGACCAGATCCAGTGTTCCTCCGGCAAAAGGTATCTTGATGACCGGCAGGAAACCTGCTCCTATGAAATTGTATGAAGGTTCAAAGGGTCCCTTTGTCTGAGCCTGGAGCAGTGTATAGGTCAGACCTCTGCCCATGAGCATCGTTGCAAGAGTTGTAACAAAAGGCGGGATTCCAAGGTAAGCGATAAAGAAACCTGCAAATATACCTGTCAGAAGACCTACAAGCAGGGCGGCAATAATTGCTACCCACATATTCATCTTCAGGTCCATCATGATGATACCCGCAAAAGCACCTGTTACGGCAACAACGGATCCTACTCCAAGGTCGATATTACCGGTAAGAACGCACAGCAGCATACCGATCGCAAGAATGACAACATATCCGTTCTGCATGATAAGGTTGTTGACATTCATGGGGGTCATGTTTGCTCCGCCTGTCAAAAGAGCAAACACCAAATAGATTATGATAAGGGCAAAAAACATTCCGTACTGTTTCATGTCCAGTTTTACTATTTTATTATTCTTCGATTCCATTTCCATCTCCCTTTCTGTTATGAGCCATGATACACTGCATGATCTTTTCCTGGGTTATCTCTTCCTTTGAGAGTTCTCCTGCGATCTCTCCGTCGTTGATAACGTATGACCTGTCGCAGGTTCCGATTATCTCGGGCATTTCGGAAGAAATGATGATTATTGCTTTCCCTTGTTTTGCAAGATCATTTATGACGCAGTAGATCTCATATTTTGCGCCAACATCTATACCTCTTGTCGGTTCATCCATTATCAGGACATCCGGCTGTGTCATCATCCATTTGGAAACCACGACCTTTTGCTGGTTTCCACCTGAAAGTGAACCTACCACCTGATTGATGGAATTGGATTTGACATTTATCTTTTCCCTGTATTTCTGTGCCTCTACGATCTCGTCATTATCGTTTATGACTCCATGCTTTGAGAAAAAGAACGGCCTTGCCGCTATGGTCATATTTTCCTTTATGTCTCCGATGAGATTGAGACCATAGGTCTTTCTGTCCTCGGAAATATAGGCAAGCTTGTTTTTGACCGCATCCTTCACGGTCTTTAACTGGACTTCCTTACCGTTTATAAGAACTTTTCCCGATATCTTCTGTCCATAGCTGTGACCGAAAAGACTCATCGCCAGCTCTGTCCTGCCGGCTCCCATCAGCCCGGCAAGACCGACGACCTCTCCGGCCCGGACCTTTATGTTTATGTTTTTGAGCATCTGCCGGTTTTCATCATCCGGATGATATACATTCCAGTCCTTCACCTCAAAGATGACATCTCCAATGTTCACCCCTTCTCTGACGGGATAGCGGTTTGTCATCTCTCGTCCGACCATGGCTTTTATTACTCTGTCTTCAGAATAATCGTCAACACCTTTTACAAGAGTTTCTATGGTCTTTCCGTCTCTGATGATGGTCACGGAATCAGAAACATACTCTATCTCGTTGAGCTTGTGGGATATGATGATGCAGGTGATACCATGATTTTTCAGCTCCAGCATGATGTCGAGGAGCTTTTTGCTCTCTTCATCATTGAGTGCTGCAGTGGGCTCGTCAAGGATCAAAAGCTCCACCTTTTTTGCCATTGCCTTGGCTATCTCTATCAGCTGCTGTTTTCCCACTCCAAGCGAATTGACGGGGACATTTACATCCTCATGCTCCAGACCTACCTTGGCCAGCATTTCCTGCGCGCGCCGCCTGGTCTCGGTCCAGTCAATGACTCCCTTCATACTCGTCTGCTCGTTACCGATGAAAACATTTTCCGCAACAGAAAGCAGCGGACTCAAAGCCAGCTCCTGATGGATGATGACTATACCCTTTGCCTCGGAGTCCCTCAGATTGTGAAACTTGCAGTGTTCCCCCTTGTAGAGGATATCTCCGCTGTAGGTTCCATATGGGTACACTCCTGAAAGGACATTCATCAGAGTGGATTTCCCGGCTCCGTTTTCACCGCACAACGCATGGATCTCTCCTTTTTTGACCTTGATGTTGACATCATCCAAGGCCTTGACACCGGAGAATTCCTTTGTTATGTGATTCATTTCCAAGATGTAATCCGACATCTGCTTCTCCTTAATCATTTCATTATTTCAGAGGTCAAAAAGAATTTTGGCCTCAGTCCTTTGTATCCCGGATTTCAAAACAGGGCGGCAGATGCCGCCGCCCTGTTTTTTGATCCTCTTTTTCTTTTCGAAAGCTTATTCAGCCAGCTGCTCCTTTGTATAGTAGCCGCCGCCGATGATAACCTCTTCGTAGTTGCTCTTGTCAACAGCTACAGGCTCGCAGAGATATGAAGGAACCACGATCTTGCCATTGTTGTACTGCTCCCTGTCGTTGATCTCGGGCTCGCTTCCCTCAAGAACCGCCTGAACCATGGTAACGCACTTTGAAGCAAGAAGTCTTGTGTCCTTGTAGATGGACATT
>CAMVDF010000054.1 GCA_947166195.1 uncultured Lachnospiraceae bacterium | reverse complement strand
TGATGAGGATATCATATTTTTTTGCAAAAGCGATGATCTCCTCATATATACCTTCCTTTGCAACACTTCCCGTGGGATTTGAAGGCAGGGATACTATCATATAGACAGCCTGTCGGGCCGTTTCTTCAGGTATGTCGGAAAGTCTGGGCAGATACCCTGTCTCATCTGTCATGGGATAATAAAACGGCTTCGCACCCGCCATATTCGCACTTGCGATAAATACAGGGTAACATGGACTTGGAAGCAGGACCGTATCCCCCTCATCACACAAAACAAGCCCGATATGACCGATCCCTTCCTGGCTTCCGTTACAGGAACAGACCATATCCGGCGTTATATCCACATCAAATCTTTTCTTATAATAGGAACAGACCGCTTCGAGCATCTCCGGAGTATCCCTCAGGGAATACTTCCAGTTGTCCTGCTCTTTTGCGGCCTCGATCAGCGCATTTTTGATATGTGGAGCGGTCTCAAAATCAGGGGTCCCGACGCTGAGATTGTAGATCTTTCTCCCCTCCTTTTCCATTTCAAGCTTCTTTTTGTTGAGAGAAGCAAATATCTCATCGGGGAACCTGTCAAGCCTCTTACTGAATTTCATAAAAAATCTCCTTTGCTGTTATGAGACAGTAACTACCTCGTCATTTTTCTTCTTTCTCCTCAGCTTATCCACTATCAGATAGAACGTGGGGATCAGTATCAGTGTCAGGATCGTGGATGCCAGCAGTCCTCCGATGATGACAAGACCCATTGCCTGCATGATCTTTCCATTTTCCGAAAGTCCGGAGGAAATAGGTATCATGGAAAGTATGGTTGTAACCGTCGTCATGAATATGGGTCTCATCCTGCTCTTTCCGGCATCTATCAATGCTTCCTTTATCTCCATGCCGTTATCGCGGTTCATGTTTGCCGTATCTATGAAGATGATACCGTTATTGACAACAAGTCCTCCGAGCATCAGGATACCCATCAAAGACACCATGGACATCTTGATATTAAACAGGAAAAGCATCAGGATGGAGCCTGTCAGCGCAAACGGGATACACATCATGATCAGCAGCGAATAAACGACTGACTCAAACTGTATCGCCATAACCATGAACACAAGGAATACCGCGATGACGATGGCACGGATGAGAGACTTAAACTCGTCACCCATCATCTCGTCCATCGTGCTTGCCTGTCTTTCCACTCCGCTGGGCAGTCTTGCGTTCTTGAAGGCTTCATCTATCTTCTTTTTAACGTCATCATACTTTTCAGTCGTTGTCGTAACATCAAGTGACGCATAATACCGTCCGTTGTACCGGGTTATATCTCTTGCCGAGGAAGCATACTGGACCGTTGCCACCTCCGAGAGCGGAACGCTCACTCCGGCCTGGTTCGTAAAGGTCATGGTCTCTATATCACTTATATTCTTGAACCTGTCCTTTGGATATTCAACGGTAACCTTGTATTTTTTGCCCTCTATATCAACATCCATCGGACTGGAACCGTTCATATTCTGGTAAACCATCTGCGCCAGGGATCCTGCGGTAAAGCCTCTGGCACTGGCCATGACCGGATCGATCACAACCTGGGCTCTGGTACCGCGTTCCGCCATGGATCCCTCCACGTTCAGAACTCCCGGGATCTTTTCGATCTCTGCCACCATCTGATCATGACCCTGCTTCAGTCTGGCATAATCAGTACCGACCATCTCGACTTCTATACTGCTCCCCGAAGACAGGTTTCCGCCTCCCATGGATGAGATGGCTGCAACGGATATCTCACACTCATTTGAGAAATCCTTTAATTCCGTGTTCAGATAATCCACTATCTCGGCTGTCGACAGCTTTGAATCCTCTGCCTTGTACGCGTAAACATTGGCCTGTGCCGAGGTCTGGTTGACTCTTGTCGTATAACCGTCAATATACGGGCAGTCCTCCACGTATTTCTCCATCTCCCTGACTGTTCTGTTCATCGCATCAAGAGAAAGGTTCGGCCTGAAAGTCATGGTTATACCGGCCTGGCCTTCATCTGTCTGCCCCATAAGCTCCATGCCCAGCTGCGGAACGAGGGCGACGGTTCCCGCAAAAAGAAGGATGGCAAATAAGGTAGCCAGCTTCTTTTTGTTCAATATCTTTACCAGCATCCTTCCATAGAATGCTTCCAGCTTCTTCATTCCCTTTGACACGGGATTTTTCAGATTTTCCTGGGGTTTATATACATTATAGAAGAAGGGAACTATGGTTATGGCTGAAAACAGGGATGCCGTGATGGCAAATATGATTGTAAATGCCAGCGGCTTGAAAAGCATGGCCGACAGTCCCTCCATTATTGCAAGCGGCAGGTAAACCACAACCGTGGTAATCGTCGATCCGATGATCGATCTCATGACTATCTTTGTTCCCTGATAGGCAGCATCATAGAAGGACATCTCCTTCTCCCGCAATCGGAAGCACATCTCGATAACAACTATGGCGTTATCGACCATCATTCCTATGCCTATGACAAGCGAGCTCATGGTGATTATATTAAGAGTGAGTCCCGCATAATACATGATTATGAAGGTGATCGCAAGGGATATGGGCATCGAGCTTCCCACGATCAGTGAAGCCTTGATATCGCCAAAGAAGAGGAACAACACAAACATGGAAAGTGCGATTCCTTCAAGCAGTGTCCATCCGACAGATGAAAGCGAGGATTTGATCATGTCCGCGGAATCAGAGACTATATTAATATCCAGATTGGGATTGCTCTCCTGTATCCTTTTGAGTTCCTTTTTTACCTGGTTTGAAAGGGTAACAGATGTGGACGACTGCTTTCTTTTCAGGCCTATACTGACATTATCCTTTCCGTTATAGCGGCTGTCCGCGGTCCTTTCGGTCAGCGCATAGTCTATATTTGCCACGTCCTCAAGATGTATGACCTTTCCCTTTGAAGTAGTTACCGGTATCTCCTTGAGCCGCTTGATCGTTTCGAAGTGGCTGTCGGCGCTTACATTGAGGTGCATATCGCCGTTATCGGCACTTCCGACAGGCATGGTGAAATTGACAGCGGTGACGGCCTGGGCAATGGCAGGAACGCTCAGTCCGTACTGGGCGGCATATTCAGGGATCACACTGATGCTTATATATTTCTTGTTTCCACCGGAGATATCGATCTTTGCAAGGGCACCCACCTTTTGAAGCTCGGGCTCAACCTTTTCCTCAACCTCGTTGAGGACATCTATGCCTTCGCTCTTTGCAGTGACAGACAGCGTCATATCATCCCCGCTGTTCATGTCTATCTCCATGATCACCGGATCCTGGGCATCCTTGGGAAACTCGCCTTTGATCCTGTCAACTCTCTTTTTTACCTCGTCATAGCTTTTGTCCATATTGGTTCCGTAATCGAACTGAAGCATGACATAGGAATAATCATCGCCTGCTTCGGAAACGGCCGTCTTGACGCCGGTGAGCGTTGACAGCTCTCCGACCATCTTCTGCGTGATGAGCTTGTCCGAATCCGACGGCTCGGCTCCCGGATATACTACCTGCACAGCCATATACGGCATTGAGATATCCGGCATCAGCTGCATGGTTATGGAAAGCACAGCTACAACCAGAAAGACCACCAGTGCCATCAGACTGACAATGACGGTAGTAGGTCTCTTTAATATTCCCTTGGTAAGATGATGCATCGTTTTCTGCCTTTCTTATAATAAAACCGGATATTAATTGTTAAATTTCAGTTTCACGCCATCCTTGAGTTCCGAAGAATATGTAAGTATCACGCTGTCTTCGGCGCTGATGCCTTCGGTGATCTGCATATCCGTATCATCCGAAAGCCCGGTGACCACATTGACCTTCTTTGCAAAGCCGTTTTCCGCGACAAATACATACGCCTGGCTTCCGTCATAATAAACACAGTTTATCGGAACAGAGACCGCATTTTTAGATTCTCTTGTTATTGTTTTTATATTCACCACGGACCCGCTGATAAGCCCCTCGCCGTTTCCTGTCGGCTCCGCTTCCACCTTGAAAAGACCGCTGGCCTGATCTATGGTATTTTCCACATTTTTGATCACGGCTCCGTACTCTTTTCCGTTCTTTGTTACCATGGCCGGGTTTCCGGGAGCGATGAACTTCATTGTCTCCTCCGCCACATAAAAGACTATCTTTTCTTTTGCATCTGACTGGATGACGTAGGCAGGGGCCTGCTGTCCGGCCATGTTGTGCTCGGATACATTGATCTGGGTGATGGTTCCGCTGACCGGTGCGGAAACCTGGGTATAATCAAGTGCCAGCTTCGCATTTTCCACGTTTGCCTCAGCCTGTGTGACGCCTGCTTTTGAATTTGTGAGCGCAGCATCGGCACCGACCATCTGTGCATTTGCCCCGTAGAGAGTTGAATTTACGGTATAGGTCTCATAATCCTGCTTATTCTTTATTGCCATTCCAACATTTTCCTGAGCCACATATGACTGCATCTCGGCACTTGTGGCATTGTTCGCGCCCGTTTTTTGGGCAAGCCCAGCCTGATCTCTGGTACTCTCTGCAGTCTTCAGGGCACTCTCCATTTTTTCGTACTGCGCCTGGGCCGCAGCTATCTCCTCTTCGTCACCGCCCTGCATCGCCTTTTCCAGCGATGCCTTTGCTGCATCCCTGGCCTTTGTGACATCCTCAACGGCACTCTTTGCATTTTCGTATGCCTCTTCATTGAATTCGTTGCTGATGTTGGCATTTTCCCTTGCCGCATTTGCCTGCACGGCGGACGCATAGGCGGAATCCACAGCCATTCCGAGCTGCTGCTTGTTGGTGGATATCTTTCCGATCGTCTCGGTTGCCGATGCATAGGTGGATGCCTGCGCCGCAACCTGTGAATTCAGACCGGCCTTTGCCTGGGTCAGACCCGCTTCAGCCTGTTTCAGTGTTATCTGTGCACTTGTATCATCTATCCTGAACAGAAGATCCCCTTCGTTTACATGATCCCCGACTGAAAAATGTTTTTCTATAACTTCTCCCGCAACCTTCGGTATCACGTTCACCACATCATTTGCTTCAACCGTACCCGAAAAATTATAGCTTATTGAGATATCCTTTATTGATGGTTTCGCCGTTTCAACGGTAACCACCGTCTCCTGAGCCTCTTCGGCTTCGTCTTTTTTTCCGCAACCTGTGATCAATGAAAGGATCATGGCTGATGACAGGACTGGAACAAGTATTTTTCTGAATGATCTCACGTTTTTCCTCCATTCCGGCAAAAAGATCCGGGCGTGCCGGACTTGCAGATATCAAAAGACCGGACCGCAAAAACACAACATATTGTATCAACCCACGCTATAATATGCCACATTTGCCGATTCTAGTCAACATAAAATGATAAGGCTGCTCCTCCGGATGAAGAACTTCGCGTATACATCCCTGTCCCGGGAGGAAAAACATTATTCTATGGATTTTTGGCTGTTCATTGTGCTATTATAGGAAAATGTGTGGATGTATATCATTTCAGTTTTTCAGGAGGCTCTATGGGCGGTTTTTTTGCAACGGCAAACAAGAATGACTGTGTATTTGATCTGTTCTTCGGGACAGACTATCACTCGCATCTCGGCACAAGACGTGCCGGTATGGCGACTTTTGGAAAAGACGGCTTCAACCGTGCCATACATAATATAGAAAATTCTCCTTTCAGGACCAAGTTTGAAAGCGACTTTCATGAAATGAAGGGAAACCTCGGCATCGGCTGTATCTCTGATTATGAACCACAGCCGCTCATAGTCAGATCACATCACGGAACCTATGCCATATCCACCGTGGGAAAGATCAACAATTCCGATGTCCTCACCGAGGAGATAATAAAAAACGGCTCCCATTTCCAGGAACTCAGCTCCGGCTCCATCAACGCCACAGAGCTGGTCGGTGCCCTTATTAATCAGAAGGACAATTTCATCGAGGGCATCAGATATGCCCAGAGCCGTATAGAGGGGTCGATGTCCATCATGCTGCTGACTCCGAAGGGTATCTACTGTGCCAGAGACAGCCTGGGAAGAACCCCCATAGTCATCGGCGTGAAAAATGGCGGATTCTGCGCCTCCTTTGAGAAGTTTGCATATCTCAATCTGGGCTATAAGGATTACAAGGAACTTGGCCCGGGAGAGATCGTCATCATGACTAGCGAAGAAGTCCGGACACTTGTGAACCCCGGAAAAGACATGAAGATCTGCACCTTCCTGTGGGTTTATTATGGGTATCCTTCCTCGGGATATGAAGGTGTTTCCGTGGAGGAGATGAGGTACAACTGCGGTGCTTCCATAGCAAAAAGAGACGGTTTTACAAAAAATGATGTGGATATCGTTGCCGGTGTTCCCGATTCGGGAACCGCGCATGCCGTAGGCTACGCTAATGAGTCCGGAATCCCGTTTTCAAGGCCTTTCATCAAGTACACACCCACCTGGCCCAGATCCTTCATGCCGACGATCCAATCTCAGAGGGATATGATAGCCCACATGAAACTGATCCCGGTTCACGAGCTCATTGACGGCAAACGCCTTTTGATGATCGACGACTCCATCGTCAGGGGTACACAGCTTCGTGAAACCACGGAATTTCTGTACAACAGCGGAGCAAAGGAGGTACATGTCAGACCTGCCTGTCCTCCCATAATGTTCGGCTGCAAATATCTGAATTTTTCCCGGTCTTCCTCGGAAATGGAGCTCATCGCCAGGAGGATCATCAATCTTGAAGAGGGAGCAAATGTCGAAAGGACCATCCTTGAGGACTATGCAAACCCCGATTCGGACAGATACAAAAAAATGCTTGAAGGCATCAGACAACAGCTTGGATTCACGACTCTCGGCTACAACCGTCTTGATGACATGCTTGATGCGGTCGGTATACCAAGGGAAAAACTCTGCACCTATTGCTGGGACGGAAAGGAGTAACAGATCTTGAGCAAGTTTTCGGATCTGCAAAAAAACTGCATATGTGATGCTGATTCACTCAGTAAATGTCTCCCCGTTTCGGATGACGAAAAAGCCGCCATTGAAAGGATCATCAAAAGATACCCCCTGAAGGTGACCCCGTACTACCTCGGACTCATAGACAGGGATGATCCGGATGACCCGATAAAAAGGCTTTGTATCCCCGATCCCATGGAGGATCTGGATGACGGCGAAGAGGATACAAGCGGCGAGGCTTCAAACACGGTTGTCAAAGGGATGCAGCACAAGTATTCACAGACCGTACTGATCCCTTCGACAAATAACTGCTTCAGAAAAAGGATGGTGGGTTACTGCGGCGACGAGGTGGCAGACAACCTTGAGGCGATGGCATCCTATGTCGCCTCCCACAATGAGATCAACAATGTCCTCATTTCAGGCGGTGACGCCTTTGCAAATGAAAACGGGATAATAAAAGATTACCTGGAAACCTTTTCATCCCTCAAAAACATAGGACTTATCAGGTTCGGCACGAGGGTTCCCGTGGTGATGCCCCAAAGGATCTATGAAGACAGTGAGTTTCTTTCGATCCTCGAAGAATACGGAAAAAAGGTACAGATTGCCGTTGTCACCCAGTTTGAACACCCCCGCGAGCTCACATCCGAGGCAAAAAAAGCGATACGTTCCCTCATCGAGCGCGGAGTTTATGTCAGAAACCAGGCTGTCCTTCTGAAGGGAGTTAACGATGATCCAAAGGTTCTCTCTGACCTCATGAACGGAGTGGTCGCATCAGGTGCCATACCCTACTACATATTTCAGTGCAGGCCGGTACTGGGAGTCAAAAACCACTTTCAGATACCGCTTTTCAAAGCCGCGGGTATAATAAAAGAGGCCCGTTCCATGATGAACGGACAGGCCAGAGGATTCCGTTATGTGCTTTCCCACCCCACCGGAAAGATCGAGGTGATCGGCCCCGAGGGGGATGATATGATATTCAAATACCACGAAGCAAAAAGCATCACGGATCAGGGAAGGATCTTCCGTGTCAGGCTTGATGATGATAAATGCTGGCTGGATATGTCAGATGTAAAATAAAACAAGGATCTGAAGGAGATAAAAATGGAGATATTTGAAGAATTACAGCAAAGAGGGCTCATAGCCCAGGTTACTGATGAGGCAGAGATAAAAGACCTGATCAACAAAGGCGGGGCAAAATTTTACATAGGTTTTGATCCCACCGCGGATTCTCTTCATGTAGGCCACTTCATGGCGCTTTGCCTGATGAAAAGATTACAGTTGTCAGGCAACAGACCCGTTGTTCTCATAGGAGGAGGAACGGGCTATATCGGAGATCCCACAGGTCGTACGGATATGCGTTCAATGATGACTCCCGAGACCATCAGGCACAACTGTGAATGCTTCAAAAAGCAGATGGAGCGTTTCATCGAATTCGGTGATGACAAGGCGATCATGGTTAACAATGCGGACTGGCTGCTCGACCTCAATTACATCGAACTGCTCCGTGAGGTCGGACCCCATTTTTCAGTCAACAATATGCTTCGTGCGGAATGCTACAAACAGAGGATGGAAAAAGGTCTTTCCTTTCTGGAGTTCAATTATATGATCATGCAGGCCTATGATTTCTATCACCTGCACACGCACTACGGCGTAAACATGCAGTTTGGCGGAGATGACCAGTGGAGCAATATGCTGGCCGGAACCGAGCTCATCAGGCGAAAGACCGGTGACGACTGCTATGCCATGACCCAGACTCTGCTTTTGAACAGCGAAGGCAAAAAGATGGGCAAAACTGCAAAGGGAGCCTTGTGGCTCGACCCCGAAAAGACATCTCCCTACGAATTCTACCAGTATTGGAGAAATGTGGATGATGCCGATGTGATGATGTGCTTCAAACTCCTCACCTTCCTTCCGCTCGAAGAGATAGATGAGATAGCTCACTGGGAGGATTCAAGGATAAACGAGAAAAAGGAACTCCTTGCCTTTGAACTGACAAGTCTTGTGCACGGAAAAGAAGAAGCAGCAAAAGCTCAGGAAACTGCCAGGGCACTGTTTTCCGGAAAAGGCGACGAGGCCAACATGCCCACCGCAGTTCTTTCGGATGATTCCTTCAGGGACGGCAGGGCAGACATCCTTTCTATCGTGGTATGCTCCGGATTCGCCCCCACCAGAAGCGAAGCCAGGAGACTGGTCCAGCAGGGAGGCATCACCGTAAACGATGAAAAGATCACGGATGTGGCAAAATCCTATACAAAAGATGACATCGGTGACGGGATCGTGATCAAAAAAGGAAAAAAAGGATTCAAAAAGATCACTCTATGAGGGTAAAACATGAAAAAAAGACTTCCCACCATCATCATAGGCATTATCATCGCCGGGGTCGCAGCCTTCATCATCTGGCAGATGATGCACTCCGTCACGAGAGAGGATCTCTTTGAGGATGCCTGTTCTGAAGCCTGCCGGGGGTTTTCCACCTATACGGCCGATTCTGACGGATACAGGATCACATCCTATACAAAGGGAAATCCTTCAACTGTAGTTGTGATAAACAAATACAAAAGTTCCACAAAGGCCGCAAAGGCATTTGAAAGCAGGACCATCTCCACGATAGGTACTCTGCCTGAGGGCGGGAAGGTTTCGTATCTGGCCCATGGCACGACTGTTTACCTGATCCACAACAGACATAATGACAAATACTACTGTATCGGTGTCGTGGGCGATGATCTGGTCTTTGGTATCCGCTCTACTGACGGAAACTATTTCAGCACGCTTTTCACATCCATCAGGGACACCTATTTCAACAACTGCATCAAACGCGGAAAGGGTCTGTAGATCTCAGAAATGGCCTCCGCCGCCACCGTGACCGCCTCCGCCATGACCTCCGCCTCCGTGGCCTCCGCTTGACGAGCTGTGACGGATCACCCTGTGTCCGGTATGGATATGATTCTTTGAAAGGATGGACCTCGTTTTCAGATAATCATCTGCTATCACCGGTTTGTCTGCAAGCTTCTTTCTTTCATGAGCTATGAGGATCCCCACCGAGATAAATGCTCCGCAGACCAGGATCAGTGCATAGGTCCCCGGACCCGGTATGAATTTACCCACCTTCATCTTCCAGGCTATGTATTTGAGTCCCTCGTAAAGCCCCTTGTAGTAATATCCGTTGGATGCATTATCCGTTCCGACGATCTTTACGACCCTGTCAAATATATTTCCCTTGTGCCCTATTACATCTGTGGCTCTGCCGTATGTATTGACATAGACATATCTGATATCCATATTCAGATACAAAAGTACGGAATCTCCGTTTTTCTGATCCCATCCAAAGCCCATATCATCCATGAAGGACGACGTAAAGGCTTCCACCTCCTGGTCGCTTCTGTACCCGCTTTCAGTCAGCACCACAAGATCAGATCTTGAGCTTGCGGAAAGCTTTCCTATCTCCTCACGAAGCATTTCTTCTTCCTCACTGCTCAAAAGATCCGCCAGATCAAAAACCCTCTCGTCCGTTGCGCAGCCGTAGTTCTGTGACTGAGATGATGACGAGAGCATGATGGTTATCGCGATCAGGGATACCAGCAGAGAGATCCCGCCGAATACGAAGCATATCGTCAGATATTTCCGGTATTTCATACTGCACCTCCTATCAGCATCAGTATCGTGGATATGAGGGCAGCTGCACCTGCAAAAGCCGTGATCGTGGCTGCTATGGCTGTAAAAAGCCTCTTTTCAGATATCGGAGCGGCACCATATATTTCCTTTGTCTGCCCGTTCACATAGTAATCAAAGATATTTCCGTTCTTAAATGTGTAGGAATACCTGTAAACAGGCAGTAAATAACAATCCGTCGAAGTGGTCCTGATATCGAGGTTCGTGTCATTTTTCACCGAATTGCGGCTCAGATTTACCGCATGAGGGTAGGTCATGCTCAGTTCTCTGTATAAATGATCATATGCAAAATCCGCTGCCTTGTAGCAGGCCTCCTCCTTGTAATGATCACTTTCGTGATTGGAGATCTCACTTTCGGAACCTGAAAGATATTCCGGCCTGAATTCCATCTTGCGGGAGAAATCAAAAGGTTCCAGCTCATCCATTATCATATCCGGCATTTTTTCGGAAGCATCGACGGGCACCTCTTCCATGCCCAGAGCCCATGCTTCGGTCACACTGTATGTATCCGTTACCGTTGTGTTTCCCGTTGTGACGCTTTCCTTTATCACACCTGCATAGGCAGCCTTGATATTAAAGTTGTATACCCAGTAGGGAACATACTCAATTATCACTTCCTTCAGCCTGTTCACGCTGAAAACCTCGGGGATCAGACAAATATACCTGCTGAATTTTTCTGTCAGCAGATCGAACACTTCTTTTTTTGTTATGGATGTGGGAATGATCGCAGAAGGCCTGTTATCTCCTTCCAGCCTGAGATCACTGACTATGTAGGAATCGCAGTAATTACACTTTCTGGCGCTTCCGTACTGACCGAGGTTCAGCTGTCCTCCGCAGATGGGACAGGTGTCAAAATCGTCCTTATTATCATACTCTGTCTGAGGATTTCCCACACTGTCACAATTGGGGCATACCAGGTCGCCCTTTTCAAAATCATAAATCATGCAGGATCCACAGGAACCGCACTTGAAAACCATATCTTCCTCCCCTTTAACAATCAAGAAACGAGAGCGGATCATCCTCTGGTGCATTCAAAAAGAGCATTATCAAAAACAAAGCTCTCATGGCTACCCGTTCTTCCTTTATTATGCGGGACAATTCCGTTCTGTCTGCTATTACTGTTGTAATATCTTCTGAAGACTCCATATATTTTTTGTCAGGCGTACCGTATGCATATCCGTACTCCGTGGCTATCATCTCATCCGTGAGACCGACTGTTGGATAGGTACTCTTTCCGGCTGCGTCATTTCCCCGTTCCACCGGCTCAAAGACCATCCCTGTTTCCTCACGAAATTCCCTTATTGCAGCCTTCTTTACATCTTCGCCGGGCTCCACAAGTCCTGCGGGTACATCATAGATGTAATCATTGATCGGATATCTGAACTCTTTTATGAGGACTACACTGTCTTTTTTTTCGCCGTATACCGCAAAAAGAGAGATGCCGTCCGGATCGGTGCTGTGAGTCCTGATCCTGATATCGTCATCTCTTCTTCTGGTCGCAAAATAATACTTGAATGTCTCTCCGTTCCGTTTCAGGGCATCCATGTCGTACATATTCAGAAAGGGGTTGTCTGTGATCTTCTTTACCTCTTCAAACCTTTTCAAAAGCATCCTCCCGGGTGTCGATCCGATCTGTTTTAGAAAACAACCCTGTTTCTTCCGCCTTCTTTGCCCATATAGAGCTTGTCGTCAGCGCTCTTTATCGTACCCTCTACTCCGTGACTCAGACTGAATTCATCAAGTCCAAAGGTCATTGTCACATTGAATACAACGGAATTGAAGACCATTTCCGTCTTTTCTATCCTGCTTCTAAGCTGGTTCAGCACAAGGCTGGCCTCATCTCCGTTCATAGACCGGAATACAAAAAGGAATTCCTCTCCTCCCCAGCGGGCCACAAAACCGTCATTTTTCATGGCATCCGAAAACATCATCGCAAGAGATTTGAGAACATAATCTCCCGCATCATGTCCGTAGGTATCATTGACTTTTTTGAAGAAATCGATATCACCTATGGCAATACTCATG
>CAMVDF010000053.1 GCA_947166195.1 uncultured Lachnospiraceae bacterium | reverse complement strand
GTCCCCTTGATTGCTTTCATTTTAGCCACTTTTGCAGTATTTCTTTCAGATCCGCACTTTTGACCGGCTTTGAGATGAAGTCATCCATGCCGGAGGAAAGCAGGAGATCCTTTGCCTCTTCCACGGCATTTGCAGTGAAGGCAATGATGGGAACATTTTTGTATTCAGGAAATTCCGCCCTGATCATCTTCATGGTCTCCACGCCGTCCATGCCGGGCATCATGTGATCCATGAGGATCATATCAAAGGTATCATTTTCCCTGACGGCCTTGAGGGCTGCAGAGCCGCTCAGCACGCAGACGGGTCTGATATCGTAGAGTTCCAGGAGACTCTTTGCTATGTAGAGGTTGACGCTGTTGTCATCCACAACAAGTATCTTTGCATCGGGGGCTGAAAAGCTGTCCCCGGCATTGCCGGCTGCAAAAGCATCCGCAGAATCCTCATCTTTTCCGGATACAACACCCTGAGGTACGTTTATGAAAAAGGTGCTTCCCACACCGTATTCGCTTTCAACCTCTATGTTTCCGCCCATGAGCCTGATGAGACGCTGTGATATGGCCAGACCCAGACCGGAGCCTTCAGCCTTTCTGTTGCGCTTGCTGTCCACCTGCGAGAATGAGTCAAAGATCTTTTCGTAATCTTTTTTCATTATGCCTATGCCGGTGTCGGCGACCCTGATGCGGAGCTCGATCCTGTCATTTCCGGTGGATGCATAGTCAACATGTATTTTGATGGAACCCTTTTCGGTGAACTTCACTGCATTTGATATCACATTGATGAGGACCTGTCTGATCCTTGCACTGTCGCCGTAAAGGTATTTCGGTATGTCAGGAGCTATGGAAAGCTTCATTTCCACCGGCTTGTCACCAAGCCCCAGGGCTGCAATGTTCACAATAGCTTCAACCATCTTTTTCACATCATAGTCCGACGGAGTGATGACCATGGTGCCGGCCTCTATCTTTGAAAAATCAAGGATGTCATTAATGATGACAAGCATGGTATTTGCCGATGATCTGATCTGATCGGCATACTCCCTGCTTTTTCCGTCAAGCTCCTGTTTTGAAAGGAGATCGGAGAGTCCGACTACCGCATTCATGGGTGTCCGGATCTCATGGCTCATGTTTGCCAGAAAATCACTTTTGAACTGCGCAGCCTGAGCGATCTGTCCCTCGTGGATCTGAAGCTCCTTTATCATGTCCGCGGTATTGTCCGCCAGATCGCGGATCTCGTCATTTCCGTAGGGATAGGCTCTGATGGCCTCCACAGTATCATAGGCTCTCTTTGTCGAAAACTCGTCGATCTGTCCCGACAGTTTATTGATCCTGCGGATATGATATCTGTTGATGAAAAAGAGGAGCAGCGCAGTCAGGAACACCAGTATCAGGACCAGTTGTACCACAAGGAGCAGGGTGTTTTTTGCTATCATTCTTTTGACATCCCCTACATCAATCTCGGTTACTATGAGACCGATGCACTGCCCGTCAAGTACGAGAGGAGTATAATAAGAATAGGTGTTTCCCCACTCGTTGTTCCATTCATAAACCTCATCATAGCGCTTTCCGTCATGCCAGGTCTTCCACAAAAGATTGTGTTCGGCCGGGTCCTCAAAGTAGGAATCGCCCATATACAGATATCCCGGATGTTCGGAGTCCTCTGTACGCTCACCGTCGATCATATACATGGTGTAATGCGTTTCATCATCGGGCAGAAGAAAATAGGTGTAGGGCAGGCCAAAAGACGCTCTGGCCTTTTCAAAGATCAGAAGCCAGTACTCGTGTTTGAAGGTATAATAAATAAGCTGCAGATCCTCGGGCATTTCCTCGGGTTTTATATCGATCTTGAAGGAGAGGTCAGGATATGCTTTTTCAAATTCGGAATAGAATCTGTTCCTGGATGTGTAATAGTCAGTATAATCAACCGGGATACGTATTTCCTTATAATGCTTTTTGTAGTAATTCACATACGAAAGAAAATCTTCGGGATCGTCAAGGATCATGTCGCAAAGGTAATCGCCCACGGATTTGATCCTGTCCTGACAAAGCCTGCTGTAGGTCCTGGTCTGTGAGATAAAAGTTACGAGAACCGTTACAACGACAGTGACCACTACAAAGGCCGAAATAAGATAAGCAAACTGTCTGATGAGTTTGACTTTGTGCTTCATGTAAAAGGTACCCCGATAGTATGATTATTTTTCAGCAGTAACGGGCTGAACATGCACAGCTGCCGCGATCTGCTTACTCCCTGAATGGACATTATAAGACGATTAAACCGTTTTTTCAACGAAAATCGGGTATCCGCATCATATTCGCATCAACCATCCGTCTCCGGCAGCTCTGCTTTTGAATTGGAGATCAGCTCATCACACTGAAGTTCCATTCTTTGTATCTCTTTTTTGAGAACCGGGCAGGTCGTCCTGTCTTTTATAATAAAAAAGACCGCGGCAAGCAGCAGAAAGATAGAAAGACCGGTGCTGAAAAGTCCCGAAACACCCAGAGCAGGCAGGGCTTTATATACCGTGGCAGCGCTTCCGACCAGGGAAACTATGGTGCGCAAAAAGGAGAGGTGTGTCTGCTCCACGGCCAGCCTTGAATTCTGGAAAGCCAGATTTGTCCGCAGGATCGAAAGGCCGGTGCGGTCATAGGACAGTTCCGTCCGCTCCTTTGCAAGTTTTTGTTCGAGATGGGAATTTGTTTTTTCTTTATCTTTTTTCATGGCACATCCTTTCAAAACTATCAAAAATACACCCTTTTGTTGCCTTTTGGGGGCTGATAATGTATACTCAAAATAAGTATACACTTTTTGTTTCGGGGAAAAAAGGAGGATGTCGTATATGTCCATTTCCATAAACAGAAGCAATCCGGCGGCCTTTTACGGCAATGTCCAAAAGAGGAGCATCAGGGACAATTTCCAGAAGCTTTCAAGCGGCAAAAAGATCAATTCCGCAAAGGATGATGCCGCAGGGCTTGCGATCTCAGAAAAGATGCTTTCAGCCATAAACAGGGCAAACAAAGAGATAGAAAACTATCAGGATGAAAAGAGCATGATAAGTGTTTCCGACGGTATGTACGGCGGGACAAACGACTATCTCATGGATATGTATACGCAGGCTCTCCGGGGCAGCAATTCCATCATGTCGGAGGATGACAGAAAGATCCTCAGTGATTATATGGGTGAGCTCAAAAAGGATGCAGCCTCCATGCTTTCCACAACAAAGTTCAACGAGATGAAAGTGGCTGATCCCAATGCCGCAAAGAATCTGCCAAAGGATTTTGATCTTGAGTCCATCGCAAACTCAATGAAGTCAATAAACAGCCTCAGGAGCAGGGACGGGGCAAAGTTCAACGGCCTGGAACACAGGATAGCAAACAAGGAAGCAGAGGCTTACAACACGACAGCAGCAAGGAGCAGGATTTCGGATACAGAGTACGGATCGGCAGTCTCCGAACTCAACAAAAACCGGACACTTGAAACCTACAGATATCAGATGCAGAACCGGCAGATGCAGGACAGCAGAAATTCGATCCTGGGACTTTTCTGAAAGAAAGATACTAGACAAAAAGAGATGCTTCCCAGCGTCTCTTTTGTTATTATAACAACCGGAGGATTTTATTAAATGAAAAAGCTTGAAGAGTATGTCAGAAGTATACCGGATTTTCCAAAGGAGGGGATCATCTTCAGGGATATCACCACGGTGCTCCAGGATGCCGACGGATTCCATCTTGCTGTCGATGAGATGAAAAATCTCCTTGAAGGAGTTGATTTTGATGTGGTGGTCGGAGCGGAATCAAGAGGATTTATCTTTGGTGCTCCGATAGCGTATGAGCTGAGAAAGCCGTTGGTGCTTGTCAGAAAGGCAGGAAAGCTTCCCTGCGACACCATCTCAAGAGAGTATTCTCTCGAATACGGAACAGCCACCCTCGAAATGCACTCCGATTCGATCAAAAAAGGCCAGAAGGCTGTGATCATAGATGACCTTGTGGCTACCGGAGGAACTATCGAATGTACCGCAAAGCTCATTGAGGATCTGGGCGGAGAGGTGGCAAAGATCATATGCCTGATGGAGCTGAAAGGTCTGAAGGGACGCGAACTTCTGAAGAAGTATGATCTTTCCTCGGTCATAGCATATGACGGAAAATGATGTCAAAGGCTGACCATATGATCCTCATTCGGGCCGGCATATGACAAAACAGTAGTATGTTCCGGGATTTTATGGTAGAGTTTTTTGTTGTGGGTTTGTTTTTTGGAGGGGGTATACATGCAGGAACTTCTTGATAATTTCTTTACCTTGAGCGATGGCTCAAAGCTTCCCAGGATCGGCTTCGGAACTTATACGGAGGATTTTTCGGACAATACAGAGGCGATAGAGACCGCGATAGAGTGCGGAAAGATGTCTCGGACAGGCTGTGAAAAACAGCGGGCTGAAGAGAGAGGATTTCATCATAGAGACCAAGCTCTGGATCGATGAGATGGGTTACGAGGGCGCAAAGGCCGCCATGGAAAAGTCTCTCAAAAGGCTTTCGATGGACTATGTCGATATCTTCATGATCCACTGGCCCAGACAGACGGGAAAAGATGATGAGGACTGGAAAAAACTTGATATAGAAACATGGAAGGCAATGGAGGAACTGGTGGATGAGGGGCTGGCAAAAAGGCTGGGTGTCAGCAATTTCCTGCCTCATCACCTGCAGAATCTTTTGGATAACTGCCGGATAAAACCGGTTGTTGACCAGTTGGAACTCCATCCCGGTTATTCCCAGGAAAGAGCCCTTCATTATTGCATGAAGAACAAGGTGCTTCCCATGGCATGGAGCCCGCTGGGACGCGGAAGGGAAAATGCGCAGATCGCCGATGAGATACTGACAAAGCTTTCAAAGAAATACGGCAGGAGCACTTCCCAGATATCTCTGAGATTTCTCATACAAAGAGGGATACTTCCCATACCAAAGGCAACATCAAGGGAACACATGAAGAGTAATCTTGAGGTATTTGATTTTGCCCTTGACGGAGATGATCTTTCGATGCTTACAAATATGCCGCAGTGCACCTGGCTCGGAGAACATCCGGATTTTCTTATTCCGGACAGAAAGAGCAATCCGGAAAATCGATGACATCAAATACAATGTCATTCAGTTAAGCGATCAGTATGGTAAATGCGCGAGCAGGGGGGCCCCGTTCCGAGCACCTGCCGGAGCGCAAGGTACGGGAGGTGACCTGCGGGAGCAAGAACCGATGTGTGGAAGGCATAACTGAATGACATTGAAAGGAATGATAAATGGGAGACTGGATCACAGTCATAGATGATGACATTTCAAATCTGAAGATGGCAAACCACATCCTGGCGGGAGAAAAATTCAGGGTGAGCTGCCTCAAATCCGGGGTTGAGCTTTTGGATTTTCTAAAGGCAAACACCCCCGATCTTTTGCTTCTTGATATTCATATGCCGCAGCTGAACGGCTTTGAGACTCTGGAAGAGATAAAAAAAGATGAAAGACTTGCAGCGATCCCCGTTATTTTCCTGACGGCAGATGATGATGCGGATACCGAGGCAAAAGGCCTTGCCGCCGGAGCAATGGATTTTATTAAAAAGCCCTTTGTTCCCGAAGTTCTGCTTTTGCGTGCAAGGCATACCATCGATCTCATCCGCCTGCAGAGGGATCTGACCAGTGAAGTAAACAGAAAGACAAAAGAACTCATTGAGGAGCATGACAAGATCGAGAGGATGTCCATGCAGATCGTGAAGGCTCTTTCCGGAGCCATAGATGAAAAGGACACCTATACGAACGGTCATTCCACAAGGGTTGCGGAATATGCAAAGGCCATAGCAGGACGCTTCGGATACAGCGAGGAAAAACAGGAAGAGATCTACATGATGGGACTTCTGCATGATGTAGGCAAGATCGGCATACCCGATGCCATCATCAACAAGCCTGCCAGGCTCACGGAGGATGAGTTCAGGGTGATCCAAAACCATCCGGTCATGGGTGCCAGGATATTGAAGAACATCACCGAGTTTCCTCAGTTTGTCACGGGAGCCAGATGGCATCACGAAAGGTATGACGGCGGGGGCTATCCTGATGGACTTGCCGGAGAGAACATCCCCGAGGAGGCCCGTATCATCGCGGTGGCTGATGCTTATGATGCCATGACATCCAGGAGGAGCTACAGGGATATACTGTCCCAGGAGGTTGTGAAAAACGAGCTGACAAAGGGACGGGGGACGCAGTTTGATCCACGCTTTGCCGACATCATGCTTTCCATGATGGAGGAGGATTCTGCCTTTGAAATGAGGGAAAAATAATTGGACAATAATCATCGCTATGTAGAGAATACAAACATATCAATGCTGGTGATCCTCATCAGCTATACGGTCTTTGGTGCGATACTCATCATCGAATCGCTGCTTATGGGATGGGAGATCTGGGTACTGCCCCTGATCGCCATTTCCA
This sequence comes from uncultured Lachnospiraceae bacterium, assembly GCA_947166195.1. GTDB lineage: Bacteria > Bacillota > Clostridia > Lachnospirales > Lachnospiraceae > NK4A144. The sequence continues at coordinate 6,255 of CAMVDF010000053.1, read as the reverse complement.
TGATCGCCTGCTGGATCATGCATATAGCCAGAAAACCATCCGCTGACAGCAGGGTCCTCATCTACTCGATCATCATCATGATGACTTTTTTTTTCTACGGAATACATCCCACAAGCTTTTTTGATATGGCACCTGTCGCCATAGGCATCATAGTCATCTATGCCATGGCAGGTGAAAAGAGGCTCATCTATCTTATGATGGCATCATACTATCTCACCTTTATTTATGATGTTGCCATGTTTGTAAACAACGATGCGGAAATAGATACTCTCATCGTTTCAAGATGCCTGCTGCACGTTTTGCTGGTGCTGGTGACCGGAAGGATATCCGTCATCATCATAAACCGCAGAAAGGATGAGGTTGAGGCATACGGGAACATCATCAGTGAACTGGAGGAGACAAACCGCAGGACAGAGGATTTCCTCACAAATGTTTCCCACGAACTCAGAACTCCCATAAACGCGGTCACCGGTATTACCGGGGTTATCATGAAGAGGGTCCGCAACGAGGAGATACGGGAGGAGATCAGGTCGGTGAAGGAGGCCGGAAACAGGCTTTTGGAGCAGGTTACGGCTATTCTTGATTATACCGAGATCGATACCGGACGGCTGGTGGTCTCAAATGAGGAATACATGATCACCTCAGTCATCAATGACATCTTTACCGAAAAGCAGGTCCTGCCGGTAAACGGTCAGACTGAGCTTGTATTTGATGTGGATGCCGATATACCCGCGGTACTTGAAGGTGACGGTGAAAAGATCAAAAAAATATTAAAGAATGTCATCGGAAACGGTGTCAAGTTCACAAAAAAAGGCGGAGTACGGGTCAGGATATCCGCCCGCAAAAAGACCTATGGAATAAATCTGTGCATAGATGTGGAGGATACCGGCATAGGTATCTCGGCCCATGAGCTTGAAAGGATCAGGGACAGGTTTTATCAGGTAAACTCCGGACGAAGCCGCAGAGCCGGAGGCCTGGGACTGGGTCTTTCCATAGTTTATGGCATAGTCAGGGCAATGGGTGGTTTTGTGAGGATAGAGAGCAGGGAAGGTGAGGGTACGAGGGTGCATATCAGCATCCCGCAAAAAGTCGTCGACAGATCGCCTTCCATGTTTGTGGAAAACAGGAAACAGGTATGTCTGGTCTGCTTCATCAGACTTGAAAAATACGATATCCCCAGGGTCAGGGAATACTATCAGGAACTGATGAAGAACCTGTCGGAAAGGCTCGGCATACTGATCCATTATGCATACAGCAAAAACGATCTTGAAAAAATGGACGGTATCTACAATGTGACCCATGTTTTCGTGGATGCCGAGGAATATACTGATAATGCGGGTTATCTGGAAAAGATGACCAAAAACGCAAAGGTCATAGTCATATGCAATGAAAACTTCGAACTCCCGGCAGGAAGCAGAGCGGTGATCCTGCGCAAGCCTTTTTATACTCTCGGTATAGTGAACATGCTCAACACCATGTCGTATGAGACGGCAGAGGATCTCGAAGGAAAGAGGATGGTCACACCCGGAGTCAGGGCCCTGGTGGTGGATGATGAGAATATGAATCTCATCGTGGCAAAGGGCATCTTCAGTGATTACGGGATGAGCGTTACAACAGTGACCGGAGGACTGGAGGCCATCAGGAAATGTGAGGAAGAGGACTTTGATATCATCTTTCTCGATCACATGATGCCGGATATGGACGGTGTGGAAACTCTTCACAATCTGCGTACGCTTGAAAGATCGAAGGGAAAGACACTCACGATCGTTGCACTCACTGCAAATGCGGTCAGCGGAGCCAGGGAAATGTTTCTTTCGGAAGGTTTTGACGGCTTCGTTCCCAAGCCCATAGAATACTCCGATCTTGAAAGGGTGCTGAAGAAGGTATTGCCAAAGTCGGCAATTGATTATATCAGCAGGGATACTTCCCTGTCGGATAATGTATCATTTCAGACTTCAAAGGAGGATACGGATCCTGTGGTACTCCTTGAAAGAGTCGGCATAGATACGCAGTCCGGTATCAGATACTGCAGGAATGACAGGGAGTTCTATCTGGAACTTCTCGACAATTTTGTCTCGGAATATGAAAAAAAGAAAAACGGTATCTGCGAGGCGTACGAAAAGAAGGATCTGGAGGATTATCACATCAGGGTCCATGCACTGAAGAGTACATCCAGGATGCTCGGTGCGGCAGAGCTTTCCGAATATGCAAAGAATCTGGAGGAGGCGGCAAAGAAAAAAGATGAAGTCTTCATAGGTGCCCATCATGAGGAGCTTGTTAGCATGTACGGGGAAGTCGTTGAGGATGTGGCGGACTGTATCGGAAAGAAAAAGAAATCCGGTGATGCCGAGACAAAGGAGATCGGCAGGGATCAGATCATGGATGCCCTTGCCCGCATCATGAGCTGTATTGAAACCTATGAGGTTCAGAGTGCGGAGGATATCATAAACGGACTGTCAGGCTGTACATATGAGGGCGGCTCCGTGGAGAATCTTTTTGAAAAGATAAAGGCTGCCATTTCCGACTTTGATATGAAGAGCGCAGCCACGGAAGTCTCAGGGCTTCTTGAGTCACTGAAGGGAGGTACCGTATCGTGAGATTTTTCCGGGCATTAAAAAACGCCGTCAATGATACATCCAGGGATATGGAGGACAGGCTGTTCATATTGATCATGATCAGCACCCTGACAGCCATTTCCATAGTGTTTGTTATGGATATCATCATGGGTGAAAACATTGGAGAGATCATTGCCATCGGCACCGGCATCGTTCTGTCTGTTCCGTTTTCCTATCTGATGATCAGGTTTAATAAAAGAAAACTGGGTGTCTGGGTCATACTTTTAGGCGTGCTCCTTGGTATGATGCCGGTAAGCTTTCTTTCGGGAGGAGGTATTTCAGGCGGCGTACCGATATGGTATTCCTTCTGTTTCCTTTTCGCGGGCACCCTGCTTCACGGAAAGGACCGTATCGTGGCCATGGTCCTCATTGCCATCGAGATCACCCTCCTTTATTATCTGACTCTTCATCATTTCGTTGAGATAGGTCCCCATACCTTTGCGGTGACATACTGGGATTCCCTGGCTTCCGTGCTGGTCGTCGGAGTTGTGATCACTGTGATGAGCTGGTTTCAGGGCAGGGTTTACAGACAGGAAAAGGAGATCGCCGAGAAGCAGAAAAAAGAGATCGAGGATCTGAACAGGGCCCAGAACAACTTCTTTTCCAGCATGAGCCACGAGATCAGGACTCCCATCAATACCATCATAGGTCTTGATGAGATGATACTCAGAGAGAACATATCGGATGAAGTTGCAGATGATGCCAGAAATATCAGGGCGGCGGGAAGGATGCTGCTGACCACCATAAACGATATCCTTGATATGTCAAAGATCGAATCCGGAAGTATGGAGATCATCCCCGTTCCCTACAGGACAGGAGACATGCTCTCGGAGATCGTCGGGATGGTATGGGTCAAGGCAAAGGAAAAGGGACTTGATTTTCATGTTGATGTTGACCAGATGCTGCCGGTGGAGCTGTACGGTGATGAGGTCAGGATCAAGCAGATCCTCATAAATGTTCTGAACAATGCAATCAAGTACACTCCCGAAGGGTCCGTCACACTGTCCATCCAGGAAAAAAGGGGAGAGGGAAACAGAACGACTGTCATTTACACGGTAACAGATACCGGTATGGGTATCAAAAAGGAAAGCATTCCCTATCTTTTTGACGCCTTCAAGAGAGTGGACGAGGGAAAGAACAGACATATCGAGGGAACCGGCCTGGGACTTGCCATAGTCAGGCAGTTCGTAGAGATGATGGGCGGAAAGATAAGTGTCAACAGCGTTTATACAAAGGGCTCAACCTTTGTCATAGAGCTGCCGCAGGAGATCGCAGACGGGACCGGAGTAGGGGATCTCAAGATAGAATCAAAGCACGCCATGGGAAGGAGAGAGCATTACAGGCAGAGCTTTGAAGCTCCCGAAGCCCATATCCTCATAGTTGATGATAACGAGATGAACATCAAGGTCGTCACAAAGCTTTTGCGTGAGACAAAGGTGAACATGGATACGGCAATGAGCGGGAAAGAAGCTGTGGAACTGACTGCCCACAGGCACTTTGATACCATCTTCATGGATCATCTGATGCCGAACATGGATGGCATAGAATGCCTGCACGTGATCAGGAACCAGGCCGGCGGACTGAACCGGGAGACACCTGTGGTGGTACTCACCGCAAATGCGGGAAGTGACAATCAGGAAATGTACAACAGGGAAGGCTTCAACGGATATCTGCTCAAGCCTGTATCCGGTGAGGATCTGGAGGCTGAGCTTTCAAAACACCTTCCTTCTGATCTGATCCATTTCACTGATGAGGGCGATCCGGAAAGCGTCAGGGATCTGGTCAGAAAGGGTGTCAGGAAAAGATCTATCGTCATCTCTTCTGACAGTGTCTGTGATCTGCCTGATGAACTGATTGAGGAAAATATGATAGAGATCCTTCCCTATCACGTTCATACCGAGGAAGGATACTTTCTTGACGGCATAGAAACTGAGACGGAGGGGATCCTTGATTATCTGAGTGATCCTCAAAAGAAGGTGCATTCACAGGCGCCTGAAATAGAGGAATATGAATCCTTCTTTGCGGGACTTTTGTCAAAGGGACAGTATGTCATCCATATCACTATCTCGGGCAGATTCAGCAAAGGCTACGAAAATGCCCTTGAAGCCTCGCGAAATTTTGACAATGTTCTGGTCGTTGACTCGATGAGTGTCAGCGGAGGGACAGGACTTCTGGCGCTGCATGCAGCACGGAGGGCAAAGGATACCATTTCGGCGGAGAGTCTGGTCAGAGAACTTGAGGAGGTCAGAAAAAAGATCAGGACAAGCTTCATTGTCGATAATACGTCCTATCTTGCAAGGAGCGGAAGGATAAGCCACAGGGTAAATGCGATATCGAGTGCATTCATGCTCCATCCGGTCCTGATGCTCAAAAACGGGGATATGGTTGCAGGCAACATGATGATAGGCACCAGAAAGAACTCCTGGGAAAAGTATATATCCAAAGATCTCAAAAAAACCGAACCAAGGGATGGCAGCAGGATCATCATAGAATGTGTGGGGATGAGTGTTGCCGCAAAAGAGCATATTGTTGAAAAGGTAAAGCAGTATGCGTCCTTTGATGAGATCATCGTTGAGAATGCATCCCCTGCAGTATCCATAAACTGCGGTCCCAATACCTTTGGCCTGATCTATATGATGAAATAGAGGGAAAAAAAGAATTAGTGAACATTTTCCCTGAGTTTGTATAACTTGATGCTTTTTGCTTGAATATCTGCCATATAAGAGTTATATTGCTACAAGATATTGTGTTTTTCGATCTGTTCATAACTATATTTTGATCAAAAGCATGATGGCGGAGCAGTATTATGGGAGACTTAAACGAAGCAGAGAGCGTCAAAAAGGAAAATAATAACGGTTTCATGATGAAGGTTGCGACCTTCATCGTAGACCGAAGAAATCTGTTTTTTCTTTTGTTTGTCATAGCTATAATCTTTTGCCTGATCGCCTCAAAATGGGTGAAGGTTGAAAATGATCTTTCAGCCTATCTTTCGGAGGATTCGGATACCAGACAGGGACTTGAAAAGATGGATGAGGAGTTCGTTACCTACGGCACGGCAAAGGTCATGCTGACGAACATCACCTTTGATGAGGCAGAGGAACTGTCGGAAAAGCTTGAAAAAAGAGAAGATGTTGCCATGCTCTCTTTTGACGGCGATCCTTCGCATTTCAACAATTTTTCCGCACTTTTTGATATCACATTCAGCTACCCCGAGGATGATGAAAGGGCTCTTTCGGCTCTTGAGGATATAAAGGCAGAACTGTCTGCTTATGATATCTATGTGTCCACATCTATGGGAGATTCGGCGGCGGAGATCATAAACAGCGAGATGAATACCGTCAGTATTGTTGTTGCCATCGTTGTTCTGTCCGTACTGATCTTTACTTCCCAGACCTATGCCGAAGTACCGGTTCTCCTTTTGACCTTTGGAGCCTCCGCGGTACTTGCTTCGGGCACAAACTTTCTTTTGGGAAAGATATCTTTTGTATCCGATTCCGTCACCATAGTGCTGCAGCTGGCCCTTTCCATAGACTATGCGGTCATATTCTGCAACCGGTACAAGGAGGAGCATCTGGCCCTGCCTGTCAGGGAGGCCGATATAGTGGCCCTGAGCAAGGCTATCCCCGAGATATCTTCGAGT
>CAMVDF010000052.1 GCA_947166195.1 uncultured Lachnospiraceae bacterium | reverse complement strand
TCGCCAGAAAGACCACATTGATCGTGGGGTTTGTGATCATGGGAACAAAGCCCAGATCAGAGGTGGCCCCGGTTAGAAATGACCAGAAATAATAAATGATCCATCCTGTTACAACAGTGTAAAAGGCCATCAGGGAGATATTTCCCAAAAGGCAGACATAGCCCCAGATCCCCCATTTTCCCCCGGGCTTCTGGAGCTTTTGGTACATATAGACAGGGCTTACCTGAGAGGCACGGCCCAGGGCAAATTCCATGACAAGCACCGGCATTCCCAAAAGTATCAGGCAGATGATATACACCAGCACAAATCCGCCCCCGCCGTACTGTCCGCACATCCACGGAAATTTCCAGATGTTTCCGCAGCCTATGGCGCAGCCGGCGGAAAGCATGATGAAGCCCAGACGGCTCTTTAAATGTTCTCTTTCGTTCATGACCGTTTCTTCCCTTTTTTATTGATTTATTTATTATTCCCCATCATCTGCCATTTCTTCGTATTCCTGTTCATCCAGGAATTCGTCAAAGGCATCTATGACCTTTTCATAGATATCATCATCCTCGATGTACACAAGTTCGGGCTCGTGTGTCATATCCTCCAGGTCTCCCTCAAGACCGTAGAACCATACATCCTGATCCTCACTGTCGTTTCCCTCATCCGTGCGCGGAGTCAGGGCGATATAGTCCTTTCCGTCAACGGTAAGCTTTGTTATATAGTCGCATTTGACGGTCCTTCCGTCATCGAGATCCAGTTCAACCTCGATGAAACCCTCATCTTCATTTCTTTCGATCATACGATTCTCCTTTATTGAAAATACTTGTATTTTAAAGCCAAAATATACACTTCCCGTTCAAACGTCACATATTGTAGCACCGATTTGCCTAAAAGTATATAAATGTGATAAAATATTTCGGACTATCCGTATTCGGGCGGGATGCAAGAGGTTGAAATGTTAAAGATCAAAGCAGAAAAAGGAGATTGCTCAAGACCCGGCGTGACCTGTATGGGTGACGCGGTCAATATTGCCGTAGAGAACAGACAGGGAAGACCGCTGACACTGGAGCTGTTTTACAAAGACAGCCTGAGAAAGGCAGGATCCGTGAAATTTCCAAAGGACTCCGTCCTGGGGGATATGCATTCCGTGAAGATCAGCGGCATCGATGCCTCAGAGCTTGCATACAGGATCAGATACGGAAACAATGAAGGCATAGATCCCTATGCCTGTGCGGTTACAGGAAACGAACGGTTTGGAAAGCGCAGGATCTATGGTCTTTTCCAAAAGCCCGAAGGGCAAAATACAGGCAAAAAGCCGGCAACGGCCTGGAATGATTCGATCTTTTATCTTTTAAATGTCCGGGGCTTTACAAAAGACAATTCCTCGGGTGTTGATGAAAAAGGGACCATAAAGGCTCTTGCAAAAAAGATCCCGTATCTTAAAAAAACAGGCATCACGGCCGTGATCCTTCAGCCTGTCTATGATTTTGACGAAACCATGGAGCCCGGCATATCGGGTGAAAAAAGACTCAATTTCTGGGGCTATTCAAAGGGAAACTACTTTGCGGTCAAGCAGGCCTATTGCAGCGGCGATCCTTCAAAGGAATTTGCGGATACCGTCAGGGCCTTTCACGACTCGGGGCTCGAGGTTATTTTGCAGTTTTATTTTCCGGATGATACCCCGGAATCCTATATCACAGCCTGCATCAGATACTGGGTCACGCAGTACGGCATAGACGGAGTGCAGCTTTTGGGCGGCAGCCTGCCGCTTCGCAATGTTTTCACCGATCCTTTATTAAAGAGTACAAAGATCCTGGTGACCGATCCGGATATGGATGTGGTCTACGGAAATACCACGCCTGACAGAAAAAACGCCGGCGCCATGCTTGACAGCTTCATGTACGACTGCAGGAAATACCTGAAGGGCGATGAGGACATGCTTTCCTCCTTTGCCATGCATATCCTGAACAATCCGGAAAAGTGCGCGGCGGTGAACTATATCACAAACTACTACGGCTTTACCTTAAATGACCTCGTATCCTATGACAGAAAGCACAACGAGGCAAACGGTGAGGATAATAAGGACGGAGGGGACTACAACTACAGCTGGAACTGCGGTGCAGAGGGAAGGAGCAGAAAGAAGTCCGTAAACCTCCTGCGGAAAAAGCAGATCAGGAATGCCCTGTGCTTCATGTTCCTGTCCCAGGGCACGCCCATGCTGCGTGCGGGAGACGAGTTCCTCAATTCCCAGAACGGAAACAACAATGCCTATTGTCAGGATAATAAAACCTCCTACTTAAACTGGAACGACCTTGAAAAGAACAAAGACATATACGATTTTGTGCGAAAGCTCATAGCCTTCAGAAAGGCTCATCCGGTGTTCAAAAGCGCCGCAAGGAAAAAGATGATGGACTATATCTCCTGCGGATATCCGGATGTTTCATTCCACGGGGAGCAGGCCTGGCATGCCGATTTTGCAAACTACAACCGGCATTTTGCCGTGATGTATTGCGGCGCCTATGAAAAGGATTCAAAGGGCGGCAGGGATGACGACTTTTTTGTGATATACAACATGCACTGGATGGATCACAGATTTCATCCGCCGAAACCGCCAAAGAACAAGGAATGGAAGATCGTGATGTCCACGGATGAGGGCTTTTTGGAAAAACCTGTTCCGGTAGAGGCAGGGGAAGTGATGGTACAGCAAAGGAGCGTCATGGTACTCGAGACCTTTGCGGCCGCTCCGAAAAAGGAGTAGGCCGTGAGTACCTTTGCACTGAAGCTTCTGGCGCTTGTCACCATGATCATCGACCACACGGGAGATGTGCTCCTGCCGCAGTACAGGTGGCTGCGATACATCGGAAGGTTATCCTTTCCGATCTACGCCTTCCTCATAGTAGAGGGTTATGTCCATACAAAGGATGTTAGAAAGTATCTTTCAAGACTTGCCCTCTTTGCCCTCATTTCCGAGGTGCCCTTTGACCTGGCCTTCAGGGGTGCGGTGTTTGACATGGGAGGTCAGAATGTATTTTTTACCCTTTTCCTGGGTCTCCTTGCCATCGTGCTCATAGACAGATTTGTTTTCAACACCCTGCTGCAGTTTGTGCTGGTGGCAGCCCTTGGAGCCATCGCCCAGCTTGCACATACGGATTACCGGTTCATAGGAGTCTGTCTCATCACGGTATTTTACCTTTACAGGGACAGGATACCCTTAAAGACCGCCGGGGCGGTGAACGCGCTGATCCCCTTTTCAAGCAGGATCCAGTTCATGTCCTGCGCGTCCCTCCTTCCCGTCATGCTCTACAACGGGAAGCCTGGGAGATTCAGATGGAAATACTTTTTTTACATCATCTATCCTGCACATCTTCTGGTGCTCGTGGTGATAAGGAGGATGATAACCGGAACATGGACATATTAGGACATTTCAGGACGATAAGAGAACACAGGAGGCAGGTGCGCCGGGGATGCTTTGCGGTGGGGCTCTATCTGCAGGGGCTCACCCATGACCTCAGCAAATATTCACCGACAGAATTTATCGAGGGATGCAGGTATTATCAGGGCTACAGAAGCCCCAACAATGCCGAGAGAGAAGCCAAAGGTTATTCTGAAAGCTGGATGCACCACAAGGGCAGGAACAAGCACCATTACGAGTACTGGATCGATTACACCTCCGAGGTTGCAAAAAGTGATGACAAAAAGGGAGGCATGGTTCCGGTAAAGATGCCAAAAAGGTATCTGGTTGAGATGTTCATGGACCGCCTTGCGGCAAGCCGTGTGTATAATAAAGACGCATTTACCGATGATATGCCCCTGAAGTATTTTGAAAAGTCAATGGACCGGGTGATGATGCATCCCGACACAAAAAAGGATCTGCATCTTTTGCTGAAGATGTATGCAAGATTCGGAGAAAAGGTCACATTTGATTATATAAAAAACAGGTATCTGAAGGAGAAGTGAGGATACCGGGAGGAGATCTTATTATGGAAGAAGTGAAAAAAAAGAGGATGCTTTCTGGCATACAGCCAAGCGGTGACCTGCATCTGGGAAATTATCTGGGAGCCATCGTAAACTGGGCGGAACGGGTCGAGGAGTATGACTGCTTTTATTTTATGGCAGATCTTCATACCATCACGGTCAGACAGGAGCCGGCGGAGCTTCGGAAAAGATCCTTAAACCAGCTGGCCCAGTACATAGCCTGCGGACTGGATCCGGAAAAGAATGTGCTTTTCCTGCAGTCCATGGTGCCGGCACATTCACAGTTATCATGGGTGCTCAACTGCTATACCATGTTCGGCGAGCTCCAGAGGATGACACAGTTTAAAGATAAATCTGAAAAACACAGAGATAATATAAACGCCGGACTTTTCACCTATCCCGTTCTCATGGCGGCGGACATCCTGCTCTATCAGGCGGACTATGTGCCGGTGGGGGAGGACCAGAAGCAGCATGTGGAGATCACAAGGGATATAGCGGAGCGCTTCAACGGCATCTACGGGGATGTCTTCAAGGTGCCCGAACCTTTGATCGCAAAGACCGGAGCCAGGATCTACGGACTTTCAACTCCCGAGGACAAGATGTCAAAATCCGTCCCTGACGGCTGCGTTTTCCTCATGGACGAGCCCGATGTGATCAGACGGAAATTCAAGAGGGCCGTGACCGATTCCGACACCGGACGCTGCGTATATTTTGACCGTGAGAAAAAGCCGGGGGTCGCAAACCTCATGAACATATACTCGACCCTTACCGGAAAGACCTATGAAGAGATCGAAAAGGAGTTTGAGGGAAAGGGCTACGGGGAGTTCAAGCCTGCTGTTGCGGAGGTGGTAGTTGAAAAGCTTTCGCCCATCCGTGAAGAAGCAGAAAGACTTATAAAGGATAAGGCGTACCTTTCGGATGTCTACAGAAAGGGGGCCGAGCGGGCATCCTACATTGCGAACAGGACGCTTTCGAAAGTTTACAAGAAAGTGGGCTTCCTGCAGGTGTGATTTTGACCTTAGTTGAGGGCACATAAATAAAGGAGAAGAACATGAACAAGGAAAAGACAGCTGAAGAAGTATTGAATGTACTGAAGATGCAGGAGGAGATCCTGCAGTTTACGCATTTTACAAACAATGATGCCTGGGAGCTTGGGAAGCTGATGGTGGAGGAGGCAAAAAAGAGGGAGCTTTCCATAGCCATAATGATAAGGCGTGCCAACGGTCTCACAGTATTCCGCCACATGATGGACGGGACCACCCTTGACAACACCTGCTGGCTTGACAGAAAATTCAACACAGTCATGAGGACAGAGACCAGTACGCTTGAATTCTATATGTATCTGCAAAATTCCGGAAATACCATGGAGACCAAGTTCATGGATGAGATGAAGTATGCCTCGGTGGGAGGAGGATTTCCCGTCAGGATAGAGGATGCCGGCGTTATCGGAGCGGTCTGTGTGTCGGGACTGAACCATGTCCAGGATCATGACTTCATCATTAAATGTCTGTCAAAGTACCTGCATATGGACGAGGTTCCCAGACTGAAGAAAATCTGAACGGTTTTTATGCCCCTAAAATTTCTAAAAAACGAATTTCATGACAGCTTGTGGATGATCAGGCAGTTACCCTGCTTGAACCTCTTCATGGGCCCGTTCATGACGATGATCTTTTTCTTCAGATCCAGCTTGAAAAAAGAGATCGTATTGGATTCATTGTTTATGGACAAAAGAAACCTGTTGTCATCGGTGACGGCGATATCCTTTGGAAAATCCCCGGATATCGGCAGCGTGAAAAGCTTTTCGAGCGTCCCCTTTTTCAGATCCCTTTTGAAGGCGCTGACGGAATTGTCGCCTGCATTGGAACAGTAGATATAATTGTCATCCTCCGATATCTGTATGGCATATGCAGCCGAATTGCCGGCATGATAATCATTTACCGTGGATACAGTCTGTATCTTTTCAAAGTCAGGGTCATTGCCGCCTTTGCATGTATAGGAATATACATCGATGTAGTTTTTCATCTCATGGATGATATAGGCAAATTTCCCGTCATGTGAAAACTTGATGTGATGGGGAGCCGACTCGATCTCGGAGCGGATGATGTCAGCCAGATCCAGCTTTCCCGTATCATGATGGAGTCTGTACACCTTGATATGATCCATACCCACATCGGTGACACACAAAAATCTGTTGTCCCTTGTCATCTTTGCGCAGTCGATGTGAGGCCGGTAGTTTCTCTCACCCACGGAGCCGAAGCCCTTGTGGTAGATCTCCTCGCAGATCCTGTCGATGCTGCCGTCCGCATTCAGGGACAGTACCGTCAGCTTTCCGTCATGGTATCCTGCGACAAAAAGAAATCTGTCCTCATAGTCGGTAGAGATATAGCAGCCTCTCATGCCGTTTATCCCGGACTTGTTCATAAATTTCAATGTGCCGTCTTTTTGTATCGAATAGGAATGCACACCCTCGTCGGTGATGGAATAAAGGAATTTCCTGTTGTGTGATATGGAGATATATGAGGGGTTTGTGATCTGTGTTTCATCAATCTGCTTTACAATCCTGCCGTTTTCGGGATCAAAATCGTAGATGCGAAGCCCGTGGTCCTCATCTCTTGTATAGCCTGCCGCGTACAATACATACCTGTCTGCCATTTCATTCTCCTTTGTAAAAAGAAATCACATCTTCCATCCTTGATGACATATTTGAAAGCAGGGCATCCGCGATCACAAGATCTGCCATGCATTCAACCACACACACAGCTCTGGGTACTATGACCGGATCGTGACGCCCTTTGATCTCAAGATTTTTTTCAACCCCGTCACGCGTCACGGTTCTTTGCGGCTGCGCTATGGAGGCTGTGGGCTTAACGGCTGCCCTGAAAACTATGGGCGACCCGTCAGAGATCCCGCCAAGGATCCCTCCGCTGTGGTTTGTTTCCTTTGTGATACTGCCGTTTTTTATAATAAAAGCGTCATTGTTTTCATGACCCTTTAACCCTGCAGCATTAAAGCCTTCGCCGATCTCAAAGCCCTTTACGGCACCGATGGACATCACGGCCTTTGCAAGCTCGGCGGAAAGCTTGTCAAACACGGGCTCTCCGAGACCTGCGGGAACACCCTCGATCCTGCATTCAATGATCCCGCCCACCGAATCCTCATTTGCCTTTGCCTCTTCAATGAGGGCTGCCGCTCGTTTTGCGGCCTTATTATCAGGCATATAGAGGAGGTTTTCGAAGACCTCATCCATATTTATATCTTCGGCCTTCACATCACCGATGGAAAGGGTATAGGCAAAGCATCTGATGCCGAGGCAGGAAAGGAGCTTTGCCGCAACGGCACCTGCAGCTACCCTTGCCGCGGTCTCCCTGCCCGAAGACCTGCCGCCGCCGCGGTGATCCCTGAAACCGTATTTTTTGTCAAAGGTGTAGTCGGCATGACCGGGCCTGTAGCAGGAAGCGATCTCACTGTAATCGCCGGAGTGCTGGTCGCTGTTTTTTATCATGATGCTGATGGGAGTCCCTGTGGTCCTTCCCTCAAAAACTCCGCTTTCATTTCGTTTTGTGGAAAAGTCCGACTGGCCCGGGCGCCGCCTTTGCATATAGGGGATGATATCATCCTCTGAAAGGGGGAGACCCGCAGGACACCCGTCTATCACGACTCCGAGGGCTTTTCCGTGGGACTCGCCCCAGGTCGTGACCCGGAAAATTTTACCGAAAGAAGAACCGGCCATACTCATACCTTCCTTGCAACCAATACTTATTTAGATTATAATGTTACAGACTTGAAGCGTCAATTACAAAGGTTTTCAGAAGGGGGTTTATTATGGAAGTTGTATTGATGGTTCTGCTCGGTATCATCATAGGCGTCGTGGTGGCTTTCATCCTGGCTGTTATTATCACGGCCGTGTATTGCGAGTCCAGAAAGGACAAAAAGAGGAGACCAAACGACATATGGGAGGACAGGATGCGAAACAGACTCGGACTTCCCTGGACCTTTACCAGATACGGACTCGACAAGGAGAGGCTTTTCATCGACAAGGGCTTTTTCAACATGGTCTCCTATGAGGCAAGGCTTTACAGGATCACGGATGTATCGCTCACCCGCACGCTCTGGCAGAGGATCATAGGCACGGGAACCATTCTGGTATTTTCATCGGACAGGTCCCTGGGCAATTTCAAGATCAGGAACATCAAAAATTCCATGATCGTAAAGGAACTGCTCTCCCAGACAGTAGAGGCGGAGAGGCAGTCAAAGAGGGTCTACACCAGGGAGAACATGGTGGATGTATCCGACGGGGAAACTCAGGATGATTTTGACAGCGACATGGGAGGAGACGAGGACTTCAGCGATACGGTATGATGACCGGACCGCACAGGCTTTTGCAGCGGTGAGAGGTCCCTTTCATCCATTGATAACGGATCATGAATAAAGAGGCGTTCAGAAAACTGACTGAAAACAGCATAGTGCTGCTTGACGGAGCAACAGGCACCAACCTCCAGAAAAGAGGATTGAAAAAGGGTGCCTGTCCCGACAGGTGGATCATGGATAACCCTGAAGTGATGATAAAGCTTCAGACAGAGTATCTGATGAGCGGGTCGAGGATTATTTATTCCCCGACCTTTTCGTGCAACAGGGCAAAGCTTGAAGAATACGGTCTTGAAAAAGAAACCGTAAAAATGAACAAAGAGCTTGCGCAGATCTCAAGGGCTGCCATAGAAAGCTTCAAAGCAGGAGTTCCGGGAGCACCTGAATGCTTCGTTGCAGGGGATATTTCCATGACCGGCATCCAGCTTGCGCCCATAGGTCCCATGGATTTTGAGGAGCTTGTGGATATCTACAGGGAACAGACAGCCGCCCTTTGCGAGGGCGGGGTTGATCTCATCGTCGTTGAAACAATGATGAGCCTGCAGGAGACAAGGGCTGCGGTCATAGCAGCTCATGAGGTATGTGATCTTCCCGTCATGGCTACCATGACCTTTGAGGAGGACGGCAGGTCTCTTTACGGCACGGATCCTTTGACCGCCCTTATTACGCTGCAGTCCCTCGGGGTCGATGCCTTTGGATTAAACTGCGGTACGGGTCCCGACAGGATGCTTCCCCTCATTGAGTCACTTTCGGATGCTGCGGATATTCCCGTTATCTGCAAGCCAAACGCAGGCCTGCCCTCACTTGACGAAAACGGGGATACTGTATATGACCTGAAAAAAGAGGATTTTGCTTCACAGGTTGAAAAGATAATAAAAGCCGGCGCCACCATAGTCGGCGGCTGCTGCGGCACTGATCCGGACTATATCAGGGAACTTTCAAAGGCTGAGGGAAGCTTTCAGGCAAAGCCGCGCGCCGGTCACAAAAAAAGAGCCCTGACATCAGAGCGCAGACACCTCATCTTTTCTCTGGATTCGCCATTTATGATAATAGGAGAGCGTATCAATCCCACGGGAAAAAAGAAGCTTCAGGCCGAGCTTCGTGAAGGCTCCTTTGACATGGTACGCACCTTTGCGGGAGAGCAGGAAAAAAACGGCGCCGCCATCCTTGATGTCAACATGGGCATGGGCGGCATAGATGAAAAAGAGATGATGATAAAGGCTCTCGATGTCGTGACCCAGGAATCGTCCCTGCCTCTTTGTATAGATACCAGCTTTCCGGAGGTCATGGAGGCTACCCTTCGCAGATACCCGGGCCGGGCTTTGATGAATTCCATTTCCGCCGAAAGCGACAGATGCGACCGCATGCTTGAGATCGCAAAAAAATACGGAGCCATGTTCATCCTGCTGCCCATCGGAGATTCAGGACTTCCAAAGGACAGGAAGGAAAAGGAAGACAATATAAAGCTTGTATATGACAAGGCAATGAAGCTTGGCTTTTCAAAAGAAGACATAGTTGTGGACGGCCTTGTAGGCACGGTGGGAGCCATAAAGAGTGCCGGAGTCGACACTCTGGAGACCATCAGGTATTGCAGGGAACTTGGCATAGCCACCGTATGCGGACTTTCAAATATATCCTTCGGCCTGCCGGAGCGTGTAAATGTAAATACTGCCTTTTTGTCCATGGCCATCAGGGACGGACTTACCATGGCCATCTGCAATCCCAATCAGGATGCCATAATAAGGGCGTCTCTTTCGGCAGACATCCTCATGAACAAGGAGGGTGCCGACCTTCGCTACATAGAATACATGAACGAAAATGCCGCAGCCGCACCTGAGGCAAAGCCGGTTGAAAAAACGGAAAGCTCACCCCTTGATGAGGTCAGGCAGTGTGTGATCAAGGGAAATGGAGATACCATAGAAGGTCTTACAAAAAAGGCGCTGGATGCGGGTCTTGCTCCCGATGATATTCTGAACAATGCGCTGATAGCTGCCATAAACGAGGTGGGAGACCTCTTTGAAAAGGGCAGATATTTCCTGCCCCAGCTCATCGCTTCCGCAAAGGCCATGGAGCAGGCCATAGCGATACTTGAGCCTCTCCTTCAAAAAAACAGCGAAAATGCGGATGCTCCCGTCATAGTTATAGCGACCGTGGAGGGGGACATCCACGATATAGGAAAAAATCTCGTCACATTGATGCTCAAAAACTACGGCTTTCGTGTGACGGATCTTGGCAAGAATGTGCCAAAAGAACAGATAGTCGATACCGCCATAGAGCTTGATGCCGATATCATCTGCCTTTCCGCCCTCATGACCACCACCATGAAGGAAATGGAAAATGTGATCGGCTATGCCCGAAAAAAGAACTGCCGTGCAAAGTTCATGGTTGGCGGCGCGGTGATCACCCCGGAATACGCAAAAGAGATAGGAGCGGATGCGTATTCCTCCGATGCCTCGGATGCGGTTAGAGTCGCAAAAAAACTTGTCGATCAGGGGACGGTTCTCTGATTGATGTAGAAGATTATTTTGGAGGAAAAGAAAATGACCGGTGCTGATGTGATGGCTAAATGCCTCGAAAAGGAAGATGTGAAGGTGATCTTTGGGTACCCCGGAGTGGCGATCTGTCCGTTTTTTGACGCTATGTCAAACACGGATATCGACATGGTCCTGGTACGGAGTGAGCAAAATGCGGGACATGCCGCTTCAGGCTATGCCAGGACCACGAAAAAGGTGGGAGTCTGTGCGGTGACAAGCGGTCCCGGTGCTACAAATCTGCTTACAGGGATAGCGACAGCCTATGCCGATTCCATACCCATGGTCTGTATCAGCGGACAGGTGGAAACAGATCAGCTGGGCTCCGATGTCTTTCAGGAGGCAGATGTCACGGGAGCTGCCGAAAGCTTTGTCAAATACAGCTACCTTGTAAAGGATGTGCGTGACATACCAAGGGTCTTCAAGGAGGCCTTTTATATAGCAAATACCGGAAGGAGAGGGCCGGTCCTCATCGATGTCCCCATGGATATCCAAAAGGCTTCGGTTTCGACCTTTTCCTATCCCGCAGAGCTGTCACTTCGGACCTACAAACCTACGGTCAAGGGACACATACAGCAGATAAAAAAAGCTGTAGCGGCACTTTCAAAGGCTCAAAGACCGCTTATCTGTGCGGGAGGCGGTATTTTCCTTGCCGATGCACAGAGCGAATTAAAGAAATTTGTTGAAAAGCACAAAATACCTCTTGTGACAACTATGATGGGGATAGGCGTCCTGCCGACAGAGCACGAACTGAATTTCGGCATGATCGGAAACAACGGCTGCATCCAGGCAACCCGGGCTATGAGTGAATGCGATATGCTCATGATGATAGGTGCAAGGGTTGCGGATCGCGCGGTCAAGCAGCCTGACCTTATTATGGAAAACAAGGTCCTGGTCCATATAGATGTGGACCCTGCGGAGATAGGAAAGAATGTCGGTCCTACCATACCTATAGTCGGGGATGCGAAGAATATCCTAAAGGATCTGGAGGGGATCGAATTTGATATCGATACCGGAGACTGGGTTAAAGCTCTCAAGGAATACAGGAAGCTTCCGGGAGGCAGGAAAAAGCCTGACAGAAATGTTGATCCCGCGGAATTCATTGAAACCATGACAAAGCTTATGGAGGACAATGCCATCTATGTGGCCGATGTGGGACAGAATCAGATCTGGTCCTGCAGAAATGCCATCGTCAAAAAAGGCAGGTTCTTTACCACATGTGGCATGGGAACCATGGGCTATGCCCTGCCTGCGGCAATAGGAGCGAAAAAGGCAGATCCGAAGAGGCAGGTAGTGGCGGTGTCCGGAGACGGAGGCTTCCAGATGGCCATGTGCGAGCTGGCTACCGCCATGCAGGAAAAGCTGCCGGTAAAGGTTGTGGTATTAAAGAACAATTATCTGGGACTTGTCAGGGAATACCAGCACTTTAACTTGAACGACAGATATGAGATGGTGGATCTGCCCGATCATCCTCACCTTGAATATCTGGCAAAGGCCTATGATATGAGCTATTACAGGCTGGATGATAATAAGGACATCGAAAAGAGCGCAAAGGCCTTCCTGAAGGACAAAAACGCAGCGCTCATGGAGGTTGTGATAGATCCCGAGGATACGGTGAAATATGCAAGTAAATAAATCTCAATCAGAGAACCGTCCCCTGATTGACCATGATTGACAGATAGAACGGGAGGAAGAAATATAATGAAGAAAATTTATTCAGTCCTTGTGGAAAACCGGTCGGGAGTGCTCTCAAAGGTTTCGGGACTCTTTGCGAGGAGATGCTTCAATATAGATTCGCTCGCAGTGGGTGAAACAGATGACCCGAATGTTTCCGTGATGACCATCGTCTCAAG
>CAMVDF010000051.1 GCA_947166195.1 uncultured Lachnospiraceae bacterium | reverse complement strand
AAGTACCAGGCTACTGGAGAAAAGGCGCCTTCCACCGAGGATATGGCAGACACCATATACAAGCTGCAGCAGAGGGTTGACGGATACTCAACCGAAGCACTTGTTTATCAGGAGGGAAGCGACCGTATCAATATCGAGATCCCGGGTGTCAGTGATGCAAATCAGATCCTCGAGGAACTCGGAAAACCCGGATCCCTCTACTTCATCTCACAGACCGGCAGCGACGGCAGCGAGAACTATGAATTCAACGGAATGACCTATGAGCTGACAAAGAGCATCAAGGAACTCGAGGAGGACGGATCCATCGTCTGCAGCGGTACGGATGTCATCTCATCTGAGGCAGGTTCCATCAACAAGAACGGACAGAGAGAATATGTCGTAAACCTCACCTTCAATGATGCCGGAACAAAGGCATTTGCGGATGCCACCACAAAGGCATTTTCAAAGGGAGAGACCATAGGAATTTATTATGATGATGCATTTGCATCGGTTCCTGTGGTAAATGAGCCCATCACGGGCGGACAGTGCCAGATTTCCGGACAGGATGATTACGAAGAGGCAAAAAGACTTGCTTCCACCATCAGGATCGGTGGTCTCAAGGTTGAACTCGAGGAACTTTCATCATCGGTCGTCGGAGCCCAGCTTGGATCAAAGGCCATTCAGACATCTCTTGTGGCTGCAGGCATCGGTATCTGTGTCATCGTCCTTTTCATGATCATTGTTTACTGGATGGCAGGTGTGTCGGCATCCCTTGCCCTCATCGCCTATACCGAGATCATCATATGTCTCCTCGGAGCATTTTCGATAACCCTTACCCTTCCCGGTATCGCAGGTATCATCCTTTCAATAGGTATGGCAGTTGATGCCAATGTTATCATCTTTGCCCGTATCAGGGAGGAGATCGCCGAAGGAAAAGAGGTCGGCGCCTCCATCAAACAGGGTTACAGCAAGGCACTTTCGGCAATCATAGACGGAAACGTGACAACCCTCATCGCTGCCGCGATCCTCGGTATCAGGGGAACCGGTACGGTCAAGGGCTTTGCCGTGACGCTGGCCTTGGGTATTGTGATCTCGCTTTTCACTGCCCTTGTTGTCACAAGACTTTTCATGAACTCCTTCTTCGGACTTGGCGTGAAGGATGTGAAGTTCTACGGAAAGGCAAAGGAAAGAAAGCCTATCGATGTCACCGGAAAGAAATTCGTATACTTTGCGATCTCCATCATCCTCGTGATCTCAGGTCCCGTGTTCATGGCAAGGAATGCTTCATCCATCGGACACATCCTGAACTTCTCACAGGAGTTCCTGGGAGGCACATCTTCCACAGTGGATCTTGGAAAGGATTATACTGTAGAGGAACTTGAAAACGGAGTCGGAGCAGCAGTTGCAAAGGTAAATGACGGCAATGCGCCGCTGATCTCAAAGGTTGCCGGAACGACCCAGGTGGTTATCAAGACCAAGACCCTGAGCCTTCCTGAAAGAGAGCAGTTCAATGAGATCCTCGAAAAGGATTACAATGTGAGCGAGGATGACATCCAGATGGAGACCATATCCTCCACCATCAGTTCGGAAATGCAGCGTGATGCGGTTCTTGCAAGTGTTATCGCACTGCTTTGCATGCTCGTATACATATGGTTCAGATTCAAGGATGTGCGTTTCGGTGCCGCATCGGTCATCGCACTTTTGCATGATGCCCTGGTCGTTGTTGCCTGCTATGCCATCACACAGATATCGGTCGGAGGAACCTTCATAGCCTGCGTGCTCACCATCATAGGTTACTCGATCAATGCGACCATAGTAATCTTTGACCGTATCAGGGAGAACCTGAAGCTCATGGGAAAGAACAGCCTCGACGAGGTGGTCAATACCTCCATAACCCAGACACTTTCAAGGTCGGTATTCACCTCGCTGACAACCTTCATCACGGTGTTCTTCCTCTACATACTCGGAGTTTCCTCCATAAAGGATTTTGCACTTCCTCTTATGGTGGGTGTCATCTGCGGAACCTATTCATCGGTATTCCTTGCAGGCAGCATCTGGTTCGTATTGAGGAAAAAGATCGCTTCAAAGGCTGCAGCAGAGCCCGTGAAGGCTCAGAATGAGACAAAGCCTTCTTCAAACAAAAAGGGAAAGAAAAAATAAGTAAACTGATTTCAAGGGAGCCGGCGGGATCTGCCGGCTCTTTGAAGTTTTGGGACACAAAGCAGAGAGTTTTTGCGGAGTTTATCGATGGCACCGAAAGAGCAATGGTTTGAAAAAAGAGTCGGAGGAGACTACAGGGCACTCGCCCTTGAGTATTCACTGAGTCCCGTGACCGCAAGGATCCTGGCAAACAGGGGGATCAAAGGGGCGGATGCAGTGAAAAACTATCTTGATGACAGTCTTTCGGATACGGATTCCTATGAGGCACTTCCGGATATAAAAAAGGCAGTCTCCATCCTTCAGGATGCCATCCTTGAAAAAAAGAGGATCAGGGTCATCGGGGATTATGATATAGACGGAGTATGCTCCTCGTATATATTATCATCCGGCATCGGAAGGTCCGGAGGTATCGTGGATGTGAGGATACCCCACAGGATAAATGACGGCTACGGAATAAATGACAGACTGGTAAAAGAGGCAAAGGAAGACGGGACGGATATTGTCATAACCTGCGACAACGGCATCGCGGCAGCTGACCAGGTGGAGCTTGCACATTCGCTTGGCATGCAGATGATCATAACAGACCATCATGAGATACCCTTTCATACGGAGGGAGAGGAAACGGTATATGATATCCCGGATGCGGAAGCGGTGGTTGATATCAAGGTACCCCAAAGCAGATATGAATTCAGGGATATCTGCGGGGCGGTGGTGGCATACAAGGTGGTGCTGGCTCTTTTTGACAGGCTGGGGATCGACAGAAAGGAAGCTGACGATTTCGTGGAGTTTGCAGCCTTTGCAACCATAGGGGATGTGATGCCCCTTGAGGGAGAAAACAGAAAGCTTGTGAAGGCGGGTCTGAAAAGACTTGCAAAAACAGAAAATCCCGGGATGAGGGCTCTCATCAAAGAACAGTCCCTTGAAGGAAAGGACATAACTGTATATCATGTGGGATTTGTGCTGGGTCCCTGCATCAATGCCACAGGCAGGCTTGGCAGTGCCGGAGAAGCCCTTCGTCTCCTTGAGGAAAGAGATGAGGACAAGGCAGCGATGCTTGCGCATGATCTTTGCGTCATAAACCTTGAAAGAAAGGATATGACGGAAAAGGCCGTGAAAAAAGCTCTGGAGGTTGCGGTTCTTCCGGAATATGAAAATGACAGAGTCCTTGTGATCTATCTGCCCGATGTTCACGAAAGCGTGGCCGGGATAGTGGCCGGAAAGGTCCGCGAGCAGACGGGAAAACCATCCTTTGTTCTGACAAAAAGCGGCGATCTGGTGAAGGGCTCGGGCAGATCGATAGATGAATATGACATGTATTCCGGAATGAATGCGGTAAGCCATCTGTTTGTGAAATTCGGCGGGCACAGGATGGCCGGCGGTCTTTCAATGGAGGAAAAGGACATACCGGAATTCAGGAAGGAGATAAACAGGCTTTGCACCCTGATCGATGAGGATATCACAAAAAAGATCAGATTTGACATGGTACTTCCTTTCGGCTATGCGGATCTGGAGCTTTGCAGACAGATCGAAAGCCTTGAGCCTTTCGGAACGGGAAATCCGAAGCCTCTTTTTGCGGCAAAGGGGGTTACCCTGTCTGATATGAGGATATTCGGAAAAAGCAGAAACTGCCTCAGGGCAAAGGCAGCTGACAGTGAAGGTACCAGAAAGGATATTGTTTTTCTGGGAGAGGCAGAGGAGTTTTATGACTACTGCAGAACACATGAAAAGATCGACATCCTCTACAGTCTGCAGGTAAACAGATACAGAAACGAAGAAAACGGAGAAATCGTCATCAGACATTACAGATAGGAGAGGTGTCATATGAGGGAACTAAAAGGGCTTCTTGAGGGTCTGCAGTTTGAGATCACCGGAAAGGATGCGGAAGGTATAGAGATAGGAGAGCTTGTCTTTGATTCAAGAAAGCTTTCAAAGGGATGTCTTTTTGTCTGCATCACCGGGGCAAATTTTGACGGTCATGATTTTGCAAGCGAAGCGGCAAAGGCAGGTGCGGCGGCGATAGTGACGGAAAAGGATGTGATATTGCCTGAGGGAAACGATCTTTGCATCATCAGGGTAAAGGATACAAGACACGCCCTGGCTGTTCTTTCGGCGGCATATTTTGATCATCCTGCAAGGTCCCTGAAGACCATAGGTGTGACGGGAACCAAGGGAAAGACCACCACAACCTATCTCATCAGGCATATGCTGATGCATGCCGGACACAAGGTGGGCCTTGTGGGTACCATAGAGACCATCATAGGAAGCGAGCATATACCTTCAAAAAACACAACCCCCGAATCCTATACCCTTCAGAAATATTTTTCGGAGATGGTACAGCTGGGGATAGATACCGTGGTAATGGAGGTCAGTTCCCAGGCGCTCATGATGCACAGGACAGACGGGTTTGTCTTTGACATCGGCGTTTTCACAAATCTTTCTCCGGACCATATCGGTCCCAACGAACACAGGGATTTTGAGGATTATCTGCATTGCAAAAGCCTGCTTTTCAGACAATGCAAAACGGGTATCATAAACGGTGATGATGAGCATTGTGAGTCTGTCCTTGAAGGACATACCTGCAGTGTCGAGACCTTCGGTCTGTCGGAAAAAAATGATCTGAGAGCAAAAAACGTGAAGCTTGTAAACAGCAAAAAAGCCCTGGGAGTGAGCTTTGAAGCAGAGGGGCTTTTAAGCTTTGAGGCATTTTGTGCCTTTCCCGGAAAGTTCTCGGTGTACAATTCACTGGCTGCGATAGCGGTATGCAGGCATTTTGATGCCGGTATCGATGATATGAAGGATGCTCTCGAGTGCGCAAAGGTAAAGGGGAGGATAGAGATGATCCCCATGCCGGGGAACTTCATCCTGATGATCGATTATGCCCACAATGCCATGGCTCTTGAAAGCCTGCTTTCAACTCTCAGGGAGTACGATCCCAAAAGACTGGTCTGCCTCTTCGGATGCGGCGGCAACAGATCAAAGCTCCGCAGATTTGAGATGGGTGAGGTCAGCGGGAAGCTTGCGGATCTGACCATCATCACCTCGGACAATCCGAGGTTTGAGGAGCCTCAGGAGATAATGGATGATATAGAGACGGGGATCAAAAAGACGGACGGGAAATATATCATGATCATCGACAGAAAAGAGGCCATAGCCTATGCCATAAGCCATGCACAGGACGGCGATGTGATAGTCCTTGCCGGAAAGGGACACGAGGATTATCAGGAGATACGGGGTAATAAGTACCCCATGGATGAGCGGGAACTGATAAAGGACATCATCGGTTGAGTAAATACGCAGATGTTATCATAGAAATTTCACATGAGAAGCTGGACCGGACCTTTCAGTACAGGATAAACGATGCGCTTTTGGACAGGGTGAGGCTCGGGAGCCGTGTCCTCATCCCCTTTGGAAAGGGGGACAGAAGGATAGCCGGGTACGTAGTCGGTTTAAGTGACCGCTCGGTCATCGAGGAATCAAGGATCAAGGATATCGAAGATGTCCTTTATTACGGGGCCTCGGACAGATCGATGGATATCCTTTTGCAGCTTGCGGCATGGATGAAGGAAAGATACGGCGGCACCATGATAAATGCGCTGAAATGTGTGCTTCCCGTCAAAGCGGCTGTACGAAAGACAAAGACAAAAGAAGACATCGTCCTTGAAAAGACCGGAGAAAAAAGGATAGAGGTAAGTCCCGGACAGCGCAAGGTCATAGACGCCTTTAAGTCGGCCTACACAGCGGGAGACAGGACTCCCATGCTGCTTTTCGGTGTTACGGGCTCAGGCAAGACCGAAGTATACATAGACATCATAGAAGAGGTGGTCAAAAGCGGGAAGCAGGCCATCATGCTGATCCCCGAGATAGCCCTGACCTATCAGACGGCAAAGAGGTTTTTTGAACGTTTCGGTGACAGGGTATCATATCTTCATTCCAGGCTTTCAAAGGGCGAAAGATATGACCGTTTCATGAAGGCAAAAAACGGAGAGATCGATGTGATGATAGGCCCCAGATCCGCTCTTTTCACGCCCTTTCCCGATACGGGCATTGTAGTCATGGACGAGGAACACGACAGCAGTTACCGCTCCGAGTCCATGCCGAAGTATAATACAAGAGAGACTGCCGAAAAGCTCTGCGATCTGACAGGGGCGGCCTTTGTGATGGGGTCTGCCACACCCTCCGTTGATGCCTTTTATATGGCACAAAGCGGAAGATACAGGCTTATGAGGCTGCCGGAAAGAGTTTCAGGAAAACTCCCGAAGGTAGAGATAGTTGATATGAGGCAGGAGCTTTCAAACGGGAACCGGTCCATGTTTTCGGAAAAACTTCAGAACCTTATCAAAGACCGGCTTGAAAAAAAGGAGCAGATCATCCTCTTTTTGAACAGGAGAGGTTATGCGGGCTTTGTCAGCTGCAGGAAATGCGGCTTCGTATACAAATGTCCCCATTGTGATGTTTCCCTCATCCATCACAGAAACGGCAGGCTGGTGTGTCATTATTGCGGCTATTCCGTTGAAATGACAAAAACCTGTCCCTCCTGCGGCTCAAAGTATATCGGCGGCATGAAGGCGGGCACCGAACAGGTCGAAAGCAGACTTGCTGCCATGTTTCCGGGGGTCAGGACACTTCGGATGGATATGGATACCACCAGAAAAAAAGGTGATTATGAAAAGATACTGAAAAGCTTTTCGGCAAACAGGGCAGACATCCTCATAGGGACGCAGATGATAGTCAAGGGACATGATTTTCCGAATGTGACCCTGGTGGGAATACTGGCAGCGGATCTGTCGCTGCATATCGGTGATTTCAGAGCGGGAGAGAGGACCTTTGAGCTTTTGACTCAGGCGGCGGGCAGGGCCGGCAGGGCCCGTGATGACGGCCTCGTCGTTATCCAGACCTATGATCCCGAAAACCCTGCGGTGAAGCTTGCAGCCACCCAGGACTACGAGGGCTTTTTTGCCGAGGAGGCATCCTACAGGGAATTGTGCTCCTATCCGCCCTTCATGCATATGATGACGGTGACTGTGCTTGATGAAGACCGCAATGCGGCATCGGATTTCATAGAAAGGGCAGCGGTCATGTCAAAAAAGGACGGGGTATTTGTGGTGGGTCCTTCGGATGCCGCCATTTCAAAGATAAAGGATGTTTACAGGAAATGCTTTTTTGTGAAAAGCGCCGGATATGATAAACTGATATCCGTAAAGGATGACCTTGAAAAAATGAGGGAAACGGATGTAACCTTCAAAGGAAAAATGGAATTTGATTTTGATCACTGAAAGGAGTGAAAATAGTGGCTGTTCGAAATATCAGAGAGATCGGGGATGAGATCCTCCTCAAAAAATCAAAGGAAGTCACAAAGATAAATGACCGTACAAACGAACTCATCGATGACATGATCGAGACCATGTACGAGGCAAACGGAGTGGGACTTGCGGCGCCCCAGGTGGGAGTGCTCAAAAGGATAGTGGTCATCGACACCTCCACCGAAGAGGAGGAGGACGGTCTCCTTGTTCTCATCAATCCGAAGATCACCTCCACCGAGGGTGAGCAGACGGGACACGAGGGCTGTCTTTCCGTTCCGGGAAAAACCGGAGTGGTGACCCGCCCCGAAAAGATCACGGCGACCTACCTTGACAGGGATATGAAGGAGCAGACCCTCGAAGCGGAAGGGCTCCTTGCCCGCGCCGTCTGTCACGAGTGTGACCACCTCGAAGGAAAGCTCTATGTCGACCTCGTCGAAGGGGAACTCATGGATGTCAAGCCTCCGCAGGAATCAGATGATGACAGTGAGCGCGAAGACGAATAACATACAGAATAATCTGTTTATGATTTTTCAAACAGTATTTTTCTGAATTGTTTCTCATTGAGTAGTTCGATCCGAGACGAAATATGAGATTCTTGCGGGGCGTTCGAAGAGCGCCGGTGCTTCCGAGCGTATTTTGCGAGGTTAGCACCGCTGCGTGAAGCAAAATATGCCCTTTGGCATATTTTGAATGCCGTTTAGATGCGCTTGGCGCATCTGGCATGGCAAGAGCGGAAGCGTCCCCGAAAGAACTCATATTGAGTCGAGGATCAGCAGTAAAAAAAGGTTGAGATCATATAATGAAGATAGTATTCATGGGAACGCCGGATTTTTCGGTCGGCATCATAAAGGCTCTTCACGAGTCGGAACATGAGGTGGTCCTTGCGGTCACCCAGCCTGACCGTCCGAAGGGACGCAGCGGAAAGCTCGTGGCAAGCCCTGTAAAGGAATATGCCGCAAAGGCCGGCATAGAAGTATTCCAGTGCGAAAAGATAAAGGCAGCGGAAGCTGTGGAAAAACTGAGGGGATATCATGCGGATCTTTTTGTAGTGGCAGCCTTCGGGCAGATCCTCTCAAAGGAGATCCTTGAAATGCCGCGATTCGGCTGCATCAATGTCCATGCCTCCCTGCTCCCGAAATACCGGGGCGCCTCGCCCATCCAGCAGGCGATCCTTGACGGGGAAAAGACCACGGGCGTTACCATCATGCAGATGAACGAAGGTCTTGATACGGGAGACATCCTCATCTCAAAGGAGGTTCCCATAGATGAAAAGGAGACCGGCGGCTCGCTTTTTGAAAAGCTTGCGATGACCGGGAGCGGCCTGGTCACCGAGGCGGTCGACAGGATCGAAAAGGGAGAGCTGACACCCAAAAAGCAGGATGACGGCACCGCTTCCTATGCAGGTATAATCAAAAAGGAAAAAGGCAGGATAGATTTTTCGGGAAATGCCGTTGACATCGAAAGGCTTATCAGGGCCTTTGATCCCTGGCCCAGCGCCCAGACATCCTTTTCGGGAAAGACATTGAAGCTCTGGAAGGCGGATGTGACGGAAAAAAATGAGAAAGCCGCCCCGGGGACGGTTACGGATATCACAAAGGATTCATTTACCGTTTCCTGCGGCAGCGGGCAGCTTGTGGTAAAGGAACTTCAGCTTGAAGGAAAAAAGAGGATGAGCACAAAGGATTTCCTTTTGGGAAATGATCTGAAAGAAGGAGACAGGCTCGGAGAATGACTGATGTACGAATGGTGGCGCTTGACATCCTGCTTGAATACAGCGGATCGAAGGCGTTTCTTTCTGAGGTGACAAAAGCCGCCCTGGCAAAATACGCCTATCTCGAGGAACGGGACAGAGCCTTCATCAAAAATCTGGTCACGGGCTGCGTTGAAAAACAGATCGCCCTTGACTATGTGATCGACAGGGTATCAAGCGTAAAGGCTGCAAAGATGAAAAAGATCATCAGACTCATCATCAGGATGGCAGTCTATGAGATCATTTATCTGGATCACATACCCGCAAGAGCCTCTGTAAACGAGGCTGTAAAGCTTGCAAAAAAGAAGCACATCGGGGGACTTTCGGGCTTTGTAAACGCGGTCACAAGAAAGGCTGCAGCATTGTCTAAGGAAGGCGGCATTGATTATCCGGACGAGAGGATCAGATATTCCTGTCCGCAGGTGATCTATGACATCCTTCTGGAGTCCTATGGCCCTGAAAAGACATCCCGTATAATAAAAGCGTCCGACGAAGTCAGCCCTCAGTATATCAGGGTAAATGTGTCAAAAACCGATCCGGACTCACTCATAAAGATCCTCGGATCCGAAGGCACAAAGACCTGCAAAACTCCGCTTTCAAAAAATGCGCTGAAGACAGAGGCCTTTAATCCCGCACAGAGCCGGGCCTTCAGGGACGGGCTTTTTTCCATGCAGGATGCATCGGGCATAGCCGCCCTTGATGCCGCAGGGATCAGGGAAGATCAAAGGATCATCGACATTTGCGCGTCTCCCGGAGGCAAGGCCTGTCTTGCAGCGGAGTACATGCTGGGCACGGGAAAAGTCCTGGCCTTTGACATCAGTGAGGAAAAGAAAAAAAGGATAGACGAAAATATCGCAAGACTTAAGCTTTCAAATATCGAAAGCGGCGTGAAGGATGCCCTTATCTTTGATGAGACCCTGGAAAACAGTGCGGATCTTGTGATAGCGGATCTACCCTGCTCGGGACTTGGAGTTATGGGACGAAAAGTTGACATAAAGTACAGAATTCAAAGAGAAGATATCATGCAGCTTCAGGAACTTCAAAGAAAGATGCTGGATAATGCCGTGCGTTATGTAAACAAGAGGGGAAAACTCCTTTTTTCAACCTGTACCATAACAAAGGAGGAGGGCACCCTTCAAAGAGAATACATAGAAAGTATATCCGGCCTTACCCTTCTTGAGGAGAGACAGTTCCTTCAGGGGGTGGATGAGTGCGACGGGTTTTATTATGCGGTGTTTCAAAGATAAGTGATGGATGATATCAGGTCATATACGCCAGATGAATTGAAAAAGATCCTTGAAGGCTACGGTGAAAAGCCCTATAGGGCGGGACAGGTCTTTTCCTGGCTTCATGAAAAAAAGGTTTCGGACTTTGAGGAGATGAGCAATATCTCAAAGGAGATCAGGAGAAGGCTTGCGGAGGACTATGAGATATACAGACTGAAGACCGCAGAGGTCTTAAGCTCAAAAAAAGACGGTACAAAGAAATTCCTCTATGAACTTTCTGACGGCAATCTCATCGAAAGTGTCTTCATGAAGTACAGGGAGTGGAACAGTGCCTGCATATCCTCACAGGCAGGGTGTGACATGGGCTGTGCCTTCTGCGCCTCGGGGCTGGACGGCTGTGTCAGGTCCCTTCGTGCAGCGGAGATGCTTGATGAGATATACACCATGGAAGAGTATACAGGGGAAAAGATAGGCAGCGTTGTGGTCATGGGCAGCGGAGAACCGCTGCTGCTTTTTGATGAGCTTTTAAGGTTCATAGAGATCCTCACCTGCAAAGGAGGAAAGAACTTAAGCCAGAGGAGCATAACGGTCTCAACCTGCGGCATAGTGCCAAAGATCAAAGAGCTTGCCGACAGGGAGCTTGCCATAAACCTTGCCATATCCCTTCATGCAGCCACCGATGAAAAGAGGCGGCAGATCATGCCCGTAGCAAAGCGCTATTCTATAGAGGAACTGATGGAGGCATGTTCTTATTATTTTGAAAAGACAGGACGCAGGCTGACCTTTGAATATGCCCTCATGGAAGGATTTAACGACGGGGAGGAGGATGCCGGCGCTCTGGGGGCCCTGCTTGCGGGAAAGAACTGCCATGTAAACCTCATACCCGTAAACCCCGTGAAAGAAGCGGGTTTTGCGCGTCCGGACAGCGGGAAAGCACGCCGTTTCAAGGTTAGACTTGAAAACTTTGGAATAAATGTTACTATTAGAAGGGAATTGGGCTCTGATATAGACGGAGCCTGCGGACAGCTCAGAAGGAAGTATCGATGATCAAAACATTTTCCCTGACTGACGTGGGAATGAAAAGAAAAATCAATCAGGATTATGTTTTTACCTCAGAAGAGGCAGTGGGAAACCTGCCTAATCTTTTTGTGGTCGCAGACGGCATGGGCGGACACAATGCGGGGGACTTTGCCTCCAGGTTTGCCACGGATACCGTTGTAAGCGAGATCTCGACCTCCATGGAGCAAAATCCCATCAAGCTCATCAGACATGCCTATGAGGCCGCAAACGAGGGCATCATCAACGAGGCAAAAAAGAGGAGCGACAGAGTGGGTATGGGAACCACCCTCGTGGTGGCGTCCATCATAGATGATTATCTCTACGTGGCAAATGTCGGCGACAGCAGGCTCTATGTCATCGATGAAGACATCTGCCAGATCACAAGGGATCATTCCCTGGTGGAGGAGATGGTCAGGGCAGGCGAGATAGACAGGAACGAGGCAAGGGTCCATCCGCTCAAGAACAAGATCACAAGGGCAGTCGGGGGAGCAACGGAGGTAAAGGTTGACTTCTTTGACATGAAGCTCAAGGAGGGAGATATCATCCTCATGTGCACCGACGGACTGACAAACATGGTGGAGGATGAGGAGATAAAGATGGTGGTCAAAAGCTCCGGTGATGTGGCCTCAATCGCGGAAAATCTGATAGCAAAGGCAAACAGGAACGGCGGGATAGACAACATAGGAGTGGTTGTCATCGAGCCTTTTTCAAAGTGATCAAAAGGCGGAAAACGCCTTTATTATGGTGTGATATATGGCAGTCAGAGAAGGCATGATGCTCTCAGGGCGTTATGAGATCTTAAGCAAAATAGGAACAGGCGGTATGTCCGATGTCTACAAGGCCATCGACCATACCTTAAACAGGTTTGTGGCACTGAAGGTCCTCAAGAACGAATTTGCCGAAAACAGCTCTTTCGTGACCAAATTCAGGGCAGAGGCCCAGGCGGCCGCCGGACTCATACATCCCAACATCGTAAACGTATATGATGTAGGAAACGAGGAAGGGCTCTATTACATAGTGATGGAGCTTGTGGAAGGTATTACCCTGAAGCATTACATCGAAAAGAAGCTGCGTCTTTCCGTCAAGGAATCCATCAGCATCGCGATCCAGGTTTCAATGGGTCTTGAGTGCGCCCACAGGGCAAACATCATCCACAGGGATGTGAAGCCCCAGAATATCATGATCTCAAAGGAAGGCAAGGTGAAGGTTACGGACTTTGGAATCGCAAGGGCCGCGACCAGTGACACCATCACTTCAAATGTCATGGGCTCGGTTCACTATACCTCGCCCGAGCAGGC